>NZ_JAYMYJ010000001.1:0-5010 GCF_035668035.1 Candidatus Thiothrix phosphatis
AGCATCTGACTTTTAATCAGGTGGTCGTGCGTTCGAGTCGCACATGTCCCACCATACAAAACAAAGGGTTGCATTCTTTCGGATGCAACCCTTTTTCATTTCTGGCGTTTACGGTACGGTTCACGGTACGGTTTAGCCCATTTGACCCCCTGTTTTGCCATGTCCTAGGGTTTGCCCTAATCCGGTTAATGCAGGCATAAAAAAGCCGGGTAGGTTCCCGGCTCTCTGTGTTATGCCGCCTTACCCTGCGGTGGCGTCCATAGCTGTTGCGTCGGCTTGTGCTGCCGTCGTTCCGCCAGTTCAGCAAACAGGCGGTTGATTGTCTGGCGTCGCTCACCAGTAGCAGGAATCAGCCATTCACTATCCAGCCGCCCATACCTGAGGAACTGCAAGGCGTCACCATGGCGCGTTACCTGCACATCATCGCCAGCCCATACGTGCCAGACGCCGCCCACACTCTTGGACACCTCCATTTCGCGGACAATGGCGAGTGGTATCATTTGCTTGCACATGGTTTCCCCCTGAATGCGGTCACGTTGCTGTCAAGCGGGTTGTAGTCGCTGCACCAGCGCCATTGAGGCGAACTCTGGCGCTCGACACTGCCCCAAGGTGTAACCCGTTTGTGTTTGCACCGATCCTGCTGGCAGTCAGTACAGCGCACCATGCCCGCCGGTATTTCACCCCGTTGGGGTTGTGGCCTGCCCATGGCGTAGAACTCGCAAGCCTGCCGGATACCTGCTATGGATACCGCCCCACCCCCGAAGTCTTCAAGGTCATCAGCGAAGATAACCTCCAATTCATTCAATTGGATTGGCAGGCCAGCCGCCGCCGCTTCCAGCCGTTTCAGCCCTACATTTTTCAGGTCTGTATGTTTGTGACAGTGATTTTTGTGATTTTGTGATTCCTTGCAGGTATTTCCTTTATTTTCAATAGCTTGATTAATCACATCGGTTGTGATTTCTGGATGTGATTTTGTGATTCCTGTGATTTCTGGACGTGATTTTGTGATTTCCGGCCTGTTTTGGCTCAAATCAAGGGTAAGCCAGTCTCGAAGCGCCATTATTTCACCTCCATCAACAATGCCGGGTTTATCTCGATTACTGCGGTTTTACCCTCTTTCACTTGGCGTACACGGTTCGCACGTTCCAAGGCATCCATAGCCTTGTTGAACTTATCGGCCTTGCGTAGCGTGTACCGCATGGCGTGATTTCTGCTGAATGCATTGCTGCCGGTCGCCTTACATTCGGCAATTAGCCAGCTATCCAGCTTTACGGCGTCAAGGTCTTCCACTGGCAAGGCAATCTCACCAAAGAATCGCCGCGCCTCGTACAGATACCAGCTTGCCAACTTGCAAGCCGCCGTCATGGTTTCGCCGCTGATTGCGTCCATGACATGCCCGCCGTTGAACAGGTGTAGCAGGCCAGCCAGCCGCGCCGCGTTGTCTGCCGATTTGCTGGCAATATCCTTTGCTTCTTCCATGTCGCCGCCCCGTGCTGATGCTTCCTCTACACTGTTGAAGTAGGCAACCCATGTTTTCAGGGCGTCAGGCGACAGTGACAAGGTGGGCAGGTTGCCCAGTTTGCCCGCCTTGGCGTTCTGGTAGTGCTGTTCAAGGATTTCATGCAGGCGGGCATAGAACAGGTTAAGTTGGTTCTTGCTGTGTACCCCGCCCCGCGCCTCTTCCTCGCTGATGAACCGCGTTCCAATGGTGGATTCAGGCCACGACAGCAGGAAGCGGGCAAAGAAGCCGGAACCACGCGCCGCCGCGCCGTTCTGTTCGTGGTACTTGCGGATAATCTCCGGTTGCACGGCAAGCCCGACACTCAGCCGCGCCCCGGATACCGTGAAGCTTTCGGATGTCCTGCGGGTAATCTTGATTTGCCCGCCTTCCCATAGCTTATTCAGCGTCGCAAGGTTCTTTGCGATGTTGTCCGACTTCATGCCATGCCCGCCAAACACCACACCCGCCTCACTGGACAACACGCCACCAGCAGGCCACTTGTTCACAAGGTCAAAAGCCACGGCTTCCGGGGTGGTGTCTTCCATTAACATATCAGGGGAGTAAACTTTTTCCGGCTCTTCCCGTTCCAGCAAAATCAGGCGTTTATGCGCCACTTCAACGGCTTCACTGTCGCCCTTTTTGCTGGCCTCTTCGATTCGCCGTTCAAGGCCGCGCTTTTCCGCTTCCCATCGCGTCATGTCAGCCCTGTACTTTTTCAGTTCCGGCTCTATTTCCTCCACTTTTGCCGCGCACCACTTGTTCAGGACTTCGGAAAAAAAGTTGTCAGCCGATGTTTTCCGCTCGCCCGACATGCCGATAATGATTGAATACAGGCTTAATGGTGATGGGTTGGCAAGGTCTGCATGTGGCTTGATGTTTGCCACTCCCTGTCCAGCCACTGCCAGCACGGACAAGGCGGAATTGACCGCCAGCGCCACCGGACATTTCACGATCCCCACCACTTCACGGATTGCGCCGCCGATAATGCCGGGTAGCGCATCCATTGGAAATGGTGTTGCGCTTGTCTGTTCTGTCAGAGGTTCAGGATCAGGCCAATCGCTTTCCAATGGATGCGCTACACATGGCTTGTATTCTGCCCATGATTCAAATTTATGCTGCGCGGTCATAATCAACCCCCTGTTTTCCTGCGTAATTTTCCAGAATTGCCGCGTTAAGCTCTTGAGCGGCTTCGATTTCGCCTGTTGTTGGCGAAACAGTCACGACGCCATTAACCGCCCGCTGTAGGTGCTGGCGGTGCTTGATGCTGTCTATCAGGTTTTCAAGCATTGCCAACAAGTTGCTGTCGGTTCGGGCTTGCTCTTCTTTTGCGCGTGCCGCCGCTTCCAGCTTCGCGGATTGTTCCGCCGCCTTGCGCTTGATCTGCTGGCGCTCAAAGTCGCTGGCATGGGTCAGCCCCAAGTGATCGGCTACCGCCCGCAATGACTCTGCCAGCGTCCAGCCTTGGACGTGTGCCAGCAGTGCAAAGCCGTCGCCCTGCTGGAAGTCGCCCCCGCCACCACAAATCCAGCGCCCGGACTGCTGGTAATCCTTGTCAAGGCGGAAACGATCCTTGCCGCCACATCCGGGACATGCGGTGTGCTTGGTGGTATTTGGGATGGAGACGCCTAGCGCCCGATGGATGGTTTCCCAGCGCCCCGCCGCTGCCGTGCGAACGTCGGCAAAGCCAAGTCTGTTGTTATCCATGACTTTCGACCCCCGCAAGCTGCTTTATTGCCCGCTCTGCGACTCTTCCCGCCAGCAGGCTTACCGCTGTAATAATGACGATACGCCCGTCGATTGCTTTTGCTGCGTCAGGGGTTGCCCGCTCTGCAACCAGCGCCCGTAGCGTGTAGATTGCTTGCTCAGATATGCGCGTTTCGATATTGCCAGCCAGATTAATACTGGCAAGCTGTTCATCGCAGCGCCCGTCCTGTCGCGGGGTGATCATGATAAGCGCAGACAGATTGCTTTTGCGCACGTCGCACTTGATAAGCCCGGACGTTTCCAGCCAGTCAGCAAGGCTAATGGCTGCGTGATAGTGATTCTTGCCTTTGTCGGCGTCGAATGAGACAATATTGTTGTCAGTTTTCATTTCTCAGTATCCTTTTGAAAATTGATAATCACACTAGAAAGATCAGAAGCCTGCCGGGATTGCGCCCCGGTGGGCTTTTTACTTTGTGGGTCATGCTGCTGGCCTTGTCTGGATATATTCCATGATCTCGCTCCGCAGCCAGCGCACGGAACGCGCCCCGAATACGCGCCGTTTCGGGAACTCCCCCGCCGCTTCCAGTTCACGGATACGGGATTTTTTCAAACCCACGATCTGCTCTACTTCGCGTTCTTTCAATGCACGTTCCGGGAAATCAATTGCTGTATCAGCCATGTTAAAACTCTCTTGGTTAAGTTAATGCACGGCTTTTGCAGGATTGCGAGGCCGTGCGAATACAACACATCCGCCAAAATGGCGGGTCGGTTCTCCGTGTGTGTGTGTATTGCTGCGGCTTCACATTCAGTTCCATGGATGGGGATTGTTGCCTGTGAGGCGTTGGCGGGAGGATGGTTGTTTGTTTATTTCCATCCATTTTTAGATGGTATAGCACGGATGGCGCTCCGTCAACTTTCCCTTTAAAATGAGACATTTAAGTCTCATTGGCAGTAATCCGCCCTGCCCGCAAACCGCGTATCAATGCGCTGATTTCGGTGTGTGTAACGTCGGCTGGCACGGTAGCCGTGCTATAACCAATCTCGTCAAGTTCCGCCTGTAAATCAGCCTCGCTTTTATCGGTTGTCCAGTCTGATGGAGTCCAGTAATACACCTCAATTGTTTTAACTTTGCCTGCCATGTTTTAAATCTCAATTGGTTTAAGGTGGGCAGAGGGTTTTAACCCCCCTGCCCTGTTTGGTTTAAGCCGCCAGCAGGTATTTAGGCTGGCGGTTGCCGGGTTGATATTTCGGGTTTGGTTTCAGGACACCATCGTTTGCGGCGCGGTCTTGCCAGTTCAGCCAGATGCGCCCCATTTCCTGCACGGCCAAAACTGTTTTATCGCCATGCGTGAAAGTGGCCTGACTGATAAAGCGTTTCGCATCACGCGCCCCCGCTGTAATCGCCTTGGCTGATACCTGACCAATCCACTCAGGATATAAATCAGCTTCGACTTGCCGCGCCGCTGCTGTCAGTTCCGGCTGTGCGTGCACAGTCTCTTGCTGTGCGTCTGTGCGTGGCTGTTCTGACTGTGCGTGCACAGTCGTTACAGGCTGTTCCGGCTGTGCGTGGCTGGCTGTGCGTCCCTGTTCCGGCTGTGCGTCTGTGCGTGACTGTGCGTGCACAGCAGAAGGGCGGGTCTGTGCGTGCTGTGCGTGCACAGCGGAAGGGGTAGTGTGCGCCAGATGGATTACCAGCTTGTCAGCAATCCGGTTTAGCATGTCATCACCCAATGGGGCAGGGTGAGGGATCGCCGCAAAACTGTCGAACACCGCCGCCCGGATCGTCTCAGGGCTGTTTGCTCCAC
>NZ_JAYMYJ010000002.1:0-1244 GCF_035668035.1 Candidatus Thiothrix phosphatis
ATGGCTTCAAATTGTTCCCGGCTGATGTCGCTGGGATAGGGGTGGCGTTCGGTCACCGCTGGTGCTCAAAAATGCCTTGAGTCTAGCGCCTAAAAAGATTATGAGCAGGTTCTTAGCCCGGTCAATTTTGAGAAACTGAAGGTCGCTTAACTTTGTGTCCGGTTTTACTGGTGTAGATCAGTCCGGAGAGGCTGGGCCGGATCAGACACCGGGAAGAAGTAAGTTGCCTTGCAGCACCGATAGCGGCCTGCCCCAGTGACAGGCCGCCGTCGTTGGTGGGGACGGCACTGTGGGTCAGAACCGGCATTCCCATCCCTGCCAATTTCGCCAGCAAACCCTTGAACAGCAGGGTGTTATGGAAAACGCCGCCCGACAGGGCAATTGCCTGAATTTCATGCCTTTCCTCCTTGAGCTTTTCTACAAGCTCACTCATCACGCTGATCAACCCTTGATGAAACTGCGCCGAAACAGCAGTGTGGTGGTAGCCGGTTTGCAAATCCCTCAACAGCGAGCACCACATGGGGGCGGGGTCGATTTCCCACCCGCCGTCGGCTTGTTGCTCCAACAGGAACGGGTAGGGCGGGACAACGGCCAGCAGGCAGGCGGGGGTGGCGGCTTCCAGTTCGATGGCGGCTTGCCCTTCGTAACTGATGCTGTCGCGGCAGAAGCCGAGGGCGGCGGCGACAGCGTCGAACAGGCGTCCACAGGAACTGGTCAGCGGGGCGTTGAGCTGGCGCTCCAGCATGGCGTCCAGGGTTGCGAGCGGCTGTTGTTGCAGGTATTGGATGATTTCCAGGTCAGCAAAAACGGTTTCAACGGCTGTCCAGCCCAGCTTGCGCAGGTGCGCCCAGGTATTGCGCCAGGGTTGCAGGATGGCCTGGGTTCCGCCGGGCATGGGGGTGGGCTTGAAGCAGCCCAGGCGTTGGTGGCCAAGATAATCCGCGAGGAGGAATTCGCCGCCCCACAGGGTTCCGTCATCACCATGGCCGAGGCCGTCGAGGACGATGCCGAGCACTTTGCCGCCGTCGAGGGGCCAGCCGTTTTCTACCAGGCAGGCGGCGATGTGGGCGTGGTGGTGCTGGACTTCCAGCAACGGTAGGCGATGGGTTTTCGCCAGCTGTTGGCCTAATTGCGTGGAGCGGTAGCCGGGGTGCTGGTCGACGACGACCGTGAGGGTTGGAAGGGCGGGGGAGGCTTCCAGGGTCTTTTGAGATTCGCTGTGTTCCGTGGCAGGTAGGGGCGGG
>NZ_JAYMYJ010000002.1:1344-4959 GCF_035668035.1 Candidatus Thiothrix phosphatis
TGGTTGAAGAGTTGTTGGTAGAGTTGCAGGGTGTGCCCGTATTCTTTCCAGGTGCGGGCGTCTTCGAGGTCGCCAAGATGCTGGGACAGGATGGCCTGACCGTCGCGGACGAGGGCGAAGGTGTTTTTGAGTTCGCCGCCCATGGCGAGCAGGGGCGGGGCATCCGCGAATCCGGCGGGCAGGTGGATGGGGTCGGGGGCGTAACCACGGGCGCGGCGCAGGAGGCGGGGTTTACCGGCAATGACGCGGACAACAGAGTCGTCGACGCGGTTGGCGATGGGGCGGTTGTGCAGCAGCAGGCAGTCGGCGATGCCTTGCATGCGCTGACGGGTTTCTTCCACGTTGATGCATTGCGGTTCTTCGCTGAGGTTGGCGCTGGTCATCACCAGCGGGCTTTCCCAGTCCGCCAGCAGCAGGGCGTGCAATGGGGTGTAGGGAAGCATGAAACCGAGTGTGCGTTGGCGCGGGGCAATGGATTCGGCGAGGGCAGGGGTGGTTTGCGCCTTTTTCTCCAGCAACATGATGGGCGCATGTTTGCTCTGCAAGACCGCAGTTTCGGCTTCGCTCAGGTGGCAATACTGTTGGATTACATCCAGGTCGCGCGCCATCATCGCCAGCGGTTTCTGGTGACGGCGCTTGCGGCGTCGCAGTTCGGCGACGGCGGCTTCATTGCTGGCGTCACAGGCCAAGTGGACACCTCCCAACCCCATCAGGGCAAGGATGCGCCCTGAGCGCAGCAAACGGCTGGCGGCGTCAATGCAGTCGCGTTCTGCGGCGGTGGTGAGAATTGCGTGTCCTGCCATGTCTTCCAGCCAGAGCGTTGGGCCGCAGGCCGGGCAGGCGTTGGGTTGGGCGTGGAAACGGCGGTCGGTGGGGTCGGCGTATTCCACCCGGCAAGCGGGGCAGAGGCCGAAGCCCGCCATGCTGGTGTTGGCACGGTCGTAGGGAATACCGCGCACAATGCTGAACCGTGGGCCGCAATGGGTGCAGTTGGTGAACGGGTAGCGGTGACGGCGGTTGTGTGGGTCGAAAATGTCGGCGCGGCAGGCGGGGCACATGGCAGCGTCTGGTGCGACGCCGGTATGGGTTTCGCCGCTTTCGCTGGCGATGATCCGGAAATCGTCGTGTGGTCGGGGGCTGTCCAGTTCGCTGGTTTGCAGTGCGTCAATCCGCGCCAATGGCGGCGCATCGGTGAGCAGTTGCTGCTGGAAAGTTATCAGTGCGGAAGCATCTCCCCAGGCTTCGACCAGCACGCCTGCGCTGTCATTGCGCACCGTGCCGCTGACGCCGCAAACCTGCGCCAACCGCCAGACATTGGGGCGAAAACCTACCCCCTGCACCAGGCCGGTAATGCGGATACGGCGTGCTTCCTCCGGCATCTCTTTCCCCCTTTGTGGTTGCGTCACAAGATTTACAGGCTACCGCAACTCGGGGAGCCGGTCTGCTGTTATTTGTGGGATGAGGGAAGAAACGCAAAAAGGGGCAACCTGCCATTGGCGGGTCGCCCCCTAGCCCTATTTCAAGTTAGCCCCTTAAACGCTTGCTTGTGATAATCGTTGGCCTGTCTGGCTTAACGCCAGTTACGGCCCTGATCCGGTTTGAATGGCGTTCTGTGGTCGAAGCCTGGTTTTACCGGATGTTTGGAGACAACGCTCTTGTTGTTGGACAGCTTGGTGATATGCCGGTTCAACGCCGCTTCTTTGCTGTCCAGGCTGGTGCGTTCCCATTTGGTGATTTTGCGGTCTTTCATCGCGGATTTGACCGAGACGCTCAGTTGACGCAGCTCAGTGCGCAATTGGTGTGCTTCGGTTGGTGTCAGCTTGCCGCTTTTGATGCCAGCGTCAATGCGCATTTCCAGTTGGGGAATATTGACGTCCACGCGGTTATGGAAGGGTTGTGGAGCCGCCAGGGCTGCGGTGGAGGCGAACAATACGCCAGCAACCAGTGCGCCGGAAAAGAGGGATGAAATTTTCATGCTGTTACTCCTTGTAGATTCTGCCATGTTGGTTTTGCCTTTCGACAGGAGTCACTTTATGCCCCAATCACGCAACAATTATGTTCCGATTGTGCAAACATGATGAAAATGCTGGGTAATTTTTACCAATAAAATGAGGGTGTGAAGCGTCAGCAGATGCGCGGCAACTGCTCGCCGGGCAGCATGTCCACGATCCGTTCGCCGCCGAACGTGGTTTGCAGGATGACATGCCCATCGCCTGGAGCCACTGCGCCGATGATGCAGGCATCGCGGCCTTCCGGAATGCGCCGCATCGCATCCAGCACGGCTTGCGCCGCATCCGCCGGAACCACCGCCGCCAGCTTGCCTTCGTTGGCGAGGTAGAGCGGGTCAAGGCCGAGGATTTCACACATGCCGCGCACCAACGTGCGGATTGGCAGGCGTTCTTCCTTCAGCATGAAATCGGCACCGGAGCGTTCGGCGAACTCGTTGAGCACGGTCGCCAGCCCGCCACGGGTGGCGTCCCGCAGGCAGTGGATGTCGGGGCAGGCGGCGAACATCGCTTCCACCAGCCGGTTGAGTGGGGCGCAATCGGTTTCGATGTCGGCATCCAGCGCCAAGTCGCCGCGCGCATTGAGGATCGCGGCCCCGTGGTCGCCCAGCCAGCCGTTGATGATAATGGCGTCGCCGGGTTGCGCGCGCCCAGCGGAGGGGTTGCGGCCTGCCGGAATCACGCCTACGCCTGCGGTGTTGATGAACAGCTTGTCCGCCCCGCCGCGTTGCACCACCTTGGTGTCGCCGGTGACGACCTGCACCCCGGCTTCGTCCGCCGCCAGCTTCATGGCTTGCAGGATGCGGGCGAACGTTGCCAGCGCCAACCCTTCCTCGATGATGAAACCACAGCTCAGGTACAAAGGTTTCGCGCCGCCAACCGCCAGGTCGTTGACCGTGCCGTTGATGGCGAGCGTGCCGATGTTGCCGCCGGGGAATTCCAGCGGGGTGACGACGTAGGAATCGGTGGTGAAGGCCAGCCGGTCACCGTTGGCGGTGAGGTCAGCAAGAGGAATGCGGGCCTGGTCTTCGCCTTCGGCCAGCAGCGGGTTGCTGAAAGTCTGGCGGATCAGGTCGTCGACCAGTTGGTGCATGGCGCGCCCGCCGCTGCCGTGGGCGAGGGTGATGGAGCCGGTGAGGTTCATGCGGTTTCCTTTGCTGTGTTCGGAATTACCTTATGCCCATTTCACCGCTGTTTCAACTAAGGCGCTTTTTTCTTTGGCTCATTATGTGTTTCGGGGTCTTGCCGAGTGAACCTTGAAATTGGCAACCCGTCCCCCAACTGATAGCCATCGACAAGCCAAAAAGGAAGCCGATGGGCAGTTTGATCAGCATAGCCAGCCTCACCAGTGATGGGGCCTGCCACCGGCAAGTCCGTGCGTTGCGCTGGCCTGCCGGGGTGGTGTGCCCGCATTGCGGTTCACGGGAAACCATCCGCCGGGGCAAGGATGACCGTCAGCCGGAACGTCAGCGCTATCAGTGCAAAGCCTGCGGCAAGCGTTTTGATGACCTGACGGGGACGGTGTTTGAAGGGCATCACCAGCCGCTGAAGGTCTGGATATTGTGCCTGTACCTGATGTCGCTGAACCTGTCCAACCAGCAAATTGCCC
>NZ_JAYMYJ010000003.1:0-33174 GCF_035668035.1 Candidatus Thiothrix phosphatis
GGCGGAGAGCGAGGGATTCGAACCCCCGGAACCTTTCAGTTCAACGGTTTTCAAGACCGCCGCTTTCGACCGCTCAGCCAGCTCTCCGAAGGAGGCATAGAGTAATCAAAACCCCAGCGGATTTCCAGCATTTTTTCAGGGGCCTGCCCGCCATTGTGTCTGTCGGCTGAATAGTGGCTATGCTAGAATCCGCCCTTTGTGGCTGCCCAATGAGACAGGCTTAATGGATTCAAGCAAACCCTCCCTTACCTACCGTGACGCAGGCGTGGACATTGACGCTGGCAATACTTTGGTGGAACGCATCAAGCCGCTCGCCCAACGCACCCGGCGCCCTGAAATGCTGGGCGGGCTAGGGGGGTTCGGCGCATTGATGGCGATCCCCTCCCACTACAAACAACCCATCCTGGTTTCCGGCACTGATGGCGTCGGCACCAAGCTGAAACTGGCGATCGATAGCGGCATTTACGACACCATCGGCATTGATCTGGTGGCCATGTGCGTGAATGACATCGTGGTCAGCGGCGCGGAACCGCTGTTTTTCCTCGACTACTACGCCACCGGCAAGCTCAATGTGGATGCAGCCGAAAAAGTCATCAGCGGGATTGCCGAAGGCTGCTTGCAAGCGGGTGCCTGCCTGTCTGGCGGTGAAACCGCAGAAATGCCCGGCATGTACCACGGTGAGGATTTCGACTTGGCCGGGTTCTGCGTGGGCGTCGTCGACCGTGACAATATCGTGGACAACTCCAAAGTGCACCGCCATGACGTCCTGATTGGCCTGGCCTCCACCGGCCCCCATTCCAACGGCTATTCCCTGATCCGCAAGATCCTGGAAGTCAGCGGCGCATCACTTGACACCCCCTTTGGCGACAGCACCTTGGGGCGCACCTTGCTGGAACCTACCCGCATTTACGTCAAAACCATCCTGGGCCTGCTGCGCCGCTACGACATCCACGCCATTGCCCACATCACCGGCGGCGGCATTACCGAAAACCTGCCGCGCGTCCTGCCGCCCCGCACCAAAGCCAAGATTAACCGCAACAGTTGGCAACGCCCCACCATCTTCAACTGGCTGCAAGAGCAAGGCAGCGTGCCGGAAGACGAGATGCTGCGCACCTTCAACTGCGGCATAGGCATGATCCTGGTTGTGCCAGCGGAACAGATGGAAGACATCATCGCCGCCTGCCGCCTGGAAAACATCAAGGCGTGGCAGATCGGAGCCATGGATGCCGCTGACAGCGAAACACCCTTTGTCCAATATGTCGACTAACGAAAAAACAGCGCCACCAACCCTGGTGGTGCTGATTTCCGGCAACGGCGGCAACCTGCAAGCCCTGATCGACGCCATCCGGGCAGAGCGTTTGCCCGCCCGCATCGCCGCCGTCATCAGCAACCGCACTGGTGTTTATGGCCTGCAACGGGCGACGGATGCAGGCATCCATGCCGAAACCCTTAGCCACACCGCATTTGACAGCCGGGAAGCTTTCGACCACGCCTTGCAGCAACGGGTCGACAGCTTCCAGCCCGACCTGGTGGTGCTGGCGGGTTTCATGCGTATTTTCACGGCGGATTTTGTACGCCATTTCGCAGGGCGGATGCTGAATATCCACCCTTCCCTGCTCCCCCTGTACAAAGGCGTCCATACCCACCGGCGGGTGCTGGAAGACGGCGCGAATGAACATGGCGTCAGCGTCCATTTCGTCACGCCCGAACTGGATGGCGGCCCGGTCATCATGCAAGCCAAAGTGCCGGTGTTGCCCAGCGATACAGAAGAAACATTGGCGCAACGGGTGCATGTGCAAGAGCACATCATTTATCCGCGCGTGGTGAAGTGGTTTGTGGAAGGCAGGCTGAAGCTGGAAAACGATCAGGTCATGCTGGACGGCAATGCCCTTACCCGCCCCGTCCAGCATTTGAGTGAATAAGCCGTCAAGGGAACTGACTCAGCCAAAGTGGCAGACGTAGTGCAAATCTTCAAGCGTTTCAATATCGAAGGACGCATTGCCCGGCACACTGAATGATTGTCCGCCAGCATATTCCGTCCATTCATCACTGCCTGCCTGCCGCACCCGGCAGCGGCCTTGCAGCAACTCCATGATTTCCGGCGCGCCGGTATTGAACGTCAAGCTGGAAGGCAGGATAACCCCCACGCTTTTGCGTTCGCCATCCGCCAGCGTCACCGTATGGCTGATGCATTTGCCACCAAAATAAACATTTGCCGTTTTGCTGACACTGACATTCTCGAACTGGCTCATACGTTTCCTTTTAAAAATAAATGCCAACCCTCCCCGCAAGGGGGAGGGGGTAGCTAGATGGCAGCCACTGAAATCACTGCCCTGCAATCGTCATTTTGTCGATCAGGATTGATCCGGTGCGGATATTGCCGCGTTCATCCACATCATCCGCAACGCCGACAATCCCTTTGAACATATCCTTGAGGTTGCCTGCAATGGTCACTTCCTCGACAGGATGCAGGATCATGCCGTCCTCAATCCAGTAGCCCACGGCACCGCGCGAATAGTCGCCGGTAATGCCGTTGATGCCATGGCCGATCAGCTCCGTCACCAGCAGGCCAGTCCCCATTTGCTGGAGCAAGCCGACGAAACCTACGCCCGTATCCGCCAACAGCAGGTTGCTGGCGCCGCTGGCGTTGCCGGTTGTCTGCATGCCCAATTTACGGGCGCTGTAACTGCCGAGGAAATACCCCTGGATGACCCCATCCTTGACAATATCCCGCTGTCGGGTCGCCACCCCTTCGCTGTCATAGAAACGGCTGCCCAACCCTTGACGGATGAACGGGTCTTCATACAAATGCACAAATTCCGGAAACGCCTGCTGCCCGATGGAGTTCAACAGGAAACTGGCCTTACGGTACTGCGAACCGCCGCTGATCGCCCCAACCAGATGCCCGACCAAGCCACGCGCCATTGACGGCGCGAACAGGACGGGCGCTTCACGGGTGGACAAGGAACGCGCATGCAAACGGCGCAAGGCGCGCTGTGCGGCTTCCGCCCCAACCGTATCCGCCGAGTCCAGATGCCCTGGCACCCTGGATACGGTATACCAGTAATCGCGCTGCATGGAGTCACCTTCCTGGGCCACGACTGCGCAGCTCAAGGAATGGCGGGTGGAATGGCGCACACCCATAAAATCATGGCTATTGGCGTACAAGCTCAAACCGGCGTGGCTGTCGACGCCAGCGCCTTCACTGTTGGTGATGCGGGTGTCATGTTCACGGGCAACCGTTTCGGCCTGCAACGCCATTTCGATCGCCATTTCGGCGTCCAGCTCCCACGGATGGTACAAATCCAGCTTGGGAAAGTCGGTCGCCATATGCTCCGGGTCAGCCAAGCCGTTGTATTCATCTTCGGATGTATAACGGGCGATGCGGCAAGCAGCATCCAACGTATCGTCCAACGCCTGCCTCGAGAAATCGCCGCTGGAGGCGAAACCTTTGCGGTGGCCGAAATAAACGGTCAGGTTGACCCCTTGGTCACGGTGATATTGCAGCTTGTCCACCTTGCCCATACGCACCTCAACCGACAGGCCGGTGCTCTTGTCAATGTCGACTTCCGCCGCAGTCGCGCCTTTGGCTTTGGCAGCTTCCAGCACATGTTCAGCCATCGCCTGGAATTCAGTGGCGATGTCGAAACGGTTTTCCAGTTCAATCATTTTCTTGTCCTTATGCAGTCGCAGTTCCACCTACAGTCAGGCCATCCACTCGCAAGGTAGGCTGACCAACACCAACCGGCACGCTTTGGCCGTCCTTGCCACACACGCCGACACCGCTATCCAGTTGCAGGTCATTGCCAACCATGCTGACGCGGGTCAACACATCCGGGCCATTGCCGATCAGGGTGGCGTTCTTGATCGGCTTGCCAAGTTTGCCATTTTCGATCAGGTAGGCCTCGGAAGCGGAAAACACAAACTTGCCGGAGGTGATGTCGACCTGCCCGCCGGAAAAGTTGACGGCGTAAATGCCTTTGTCCACCGAAGCGATGATTTCTTCCGGCGCATGCTGGCCTGCGCGCATGTAGGTATTGGTCATGCGCGGCATCGGCAAGTGGGCGTAGGACTGGCGGCGGCCATTGCCGGTTGATTGCGTGTTCATCAGCGCCGCGTTCTGGCGGTCGAACATGTAGCCTTTGAGGATGCCATCTTCGATCAGGGTGGTGCACTGGGTTTGTGTGCCTTCGTCATCCACGCTGAGGGAACCACGGCGTTTTTCCAGGGTGCCGTCATCCACCACGGTAATGCCTTTGGCCGCCACCTGCTCGCCGATGCGCCCGGCGAAAGCGGAGGTGCCCTTGCGGTTGAAATCGCCTTCCAGGCCATGGCCGATGGCCTCGTGCAACAATACGCCTGGCCAGCCATTGCCCAGCACCACGGTCATATTGCCCGCCGGAGCCGCTGCGGCGTCCAGATTGATCAACGCCTTGCGCACCGCCTCTTCGGCGTATTCCTGCGCCTTGCCGCCATCCAGGAAGAAATCCAGGTTGAAACGGCCACCGCCGCCTGCCGTGGCGCTTTCCGTCTGGCCATTGCGCTCGACAATGACGGAAACGTTGGCGCGCACCAAAGGCCGGATATCGGCGGTCATGCGCCCGCTTTCGTCCACAATCAGGATGATTTCATGCACCGCGACCATATTGGCCATCACCTGCTGCACATACGGGCTAGCGGCTCGGGCCTTAGTGTCGATCTCGCGCAGGAAGGCGATTTTGTCCGCTTCCGTCAGGGAATGGAGCGGATCTTCCATCCCATACAACGCGCGCGATGGCGCAACGGTTTTCCATGCCTTGACAGAACCATTCTGCCCGGCGCGGCTGATGGCGCTGGCGGCCCTGGCGGATTCCAGCAGCGCGGGCAGGCTGATTTCACCGCTGTAGGCGAAGCCGGTCTGCTCGCCGCACACGGAGCGCACGCCGACGCCCTGCTCAATGCTGTAGCTGCCACTTTTGATGATGCTTTCTTCCAATCCCCAGGATTCGTAGCGGGCGGACTGGAAATACAAATCAGCCAGTGTCGTGTCTTTACTCAGAAGCTGGCTGAACACTTGATCCAATTGATATTCGGTCAGGCCCGCCGGTTCCAGAAAGGTCTCGCGGGCGAAGTCGATTGCCTGTTTCATATTTTTCCTTAACGTCTGTTTTCTGATGGGCAACGATGGGAAAGCACCGGGAAAGTCTTGCGGGTTTGTTCCAGCGCTTCCAAATCCAGTTCAGCCAGCACAACGCCAGCGCCCTTGTCACGCTCGCCACGCACCCGTCCCCAGTAGTCAACAATCATACTGTGTCCGTATGTAGTCCTGCCGTTGACATGATAACCACCCTGGCCGGGGGCAATCACATAGCACAGGTTTTCAATGGCACGCGCCCGCAACAGCGGCTCCCAGTGCGCCTTCCCCGTCACATCGGTAAAAGCTGAAGGGATCAACAGAATTTGTGCGCCTTTTTCCGACAAACGGCGGTACAGCTCCGGGAAGCGCAGATCATAGCACACTGACATGCCCAATTTGCCAAACGGCGTGTCAACGATGACCGGCGTATGGCCGGGCGTGGTCGTGTCGCTTTCGGTATAAATTTCCTCGCTTTCGCTCAAGGTGACGTCGAACAGGTGAATCTTGTCGTAGCGGGCGGCGGCCTTGCCCTCGGCGTCATAAAGGATGGAGGCGGCAAATGGCCGCGCAGGGTTGCCGGACTGGATCGGGATAGTCCCCCCCACAATCCAGACGCCATATTTTTTGGCCTGCTGGCTAATGAAAGACTGGATTGGGCCGCTGCCATAAGGTTCGGCAATTGTTACCCGGTCTGTTTCATGCACCCCCATCATCGCAAAGGTTTCAGGCAGCACCATCAGTTTGGCCCCACGCCCCGCCGCCTCCTTGATCAGGCGGGCGGCCTCCATCAAATTGGCTTGCACCTGTGGACCCGACGCCATTTGCAGCGCCGCAACCATTGTCATTCCTGTTCTCCCCGTCGTGTTCGCATAAACAACATTTTGTGTTCAATGCGGCAAAACATCAACCTCCGTCTTTTTGGTTGGTGCTTTTAATTCAGTCACCTCCGGCTTGTCCCACGAACCTGTCACCCGGTAGCGGAAGCCGCCAGACGTTTTCAGTTTGTCAGCCGCAGACTTTTCCGTCACCGAATTGAACAGCAGCAGGGCCGCCCCACCCCCCAGGCCGCCGACAGCAGCGCCAACCAACGGCAGGGTGGAACGCAAATTGGGGATGACCGTCACCGTCTGGTCATGCGTCTTGTGTGCCAGATCCGTGCTGCCCTGGATGCCTGCGGTCATGGCGGCGGCATCGACAATGGTGTCCTTCGTGGCCAACACCCCGTGATCCATCTGGAAACTGCCACTGATGCCGTCAAACGCCACGCCTTTGCCCGTCATGTCGCGGAAATCCATGCTCAGGCGGGTGGGAAGGCGCTGGATGTCCAGCAACCCCAGCAGCCTACCAATGCCCGGCTCCACTTCGGTCAGGCTGCCCTTGCCCAGGGTCGCCCTGCCCTCGCCGCTGAGGCTCGCCAGTGAAAAATTGAACGGTGAACCCTCCCAACGCAGTTGCGCAGTGGCGTTCAATTCCCCACCTTGCAGTCCGGCCTCGCTGCCCTGGCGGGCCAATAATTTACCGGGGTCAGGAATATGCGCAACCGCATTCAATTCCGTGCGCGCCATGCCATCCGCCGCCAGATACCAGCGCCCCTGGGCGGCGGTCAGCGCCATCCAGGGGTTGCTGATTTCAAACGTGTCGATTTGCAAATCCTTGCGCGCCTTGTTCATGCTCAGGGTCAACTGCTGGATAGGGAAATCCCCCTTGGAGCAGTCCCGGCAGGTCAGCCGCATGGAGGGGAAATCCGCAGGTGACAACGGCCCTTGCCCCTCCCCCTGCTGGGGAATGCTGCTGCTGAGTTTGTCGAGGTCAATATTGTTGAGGTCAATATTGACCCGCCCCCGGCTGGCGTCCTGCAAGGGCAGGTGCATATTGGCCTGCGCCTTGCTGGAACGCACATGCGCCTGCAACGTGTCCTTGCCCTCCACGCTCAGGATAGCCTTGCCGAGGGACTGTTCGCCCAGCTTGAGGTCGCCAATGCCCAGGCTGGCGCTGACCAATGGCCGGGGGATGGGGGCCTTGCCCTTCCCCGGTTTGCCAGCCAAATCCAGCCCTTGCAGCGTGAGGAGATCCACATCCTCCAGTCCGCCGTCAATCCGGACGCCCTGTTCCGGCAGTTTGGCCGGTTTTCCGCCCAGACTGACGCCGACCAGCGATTTCTGCCCGCCCTTATGGGGCAGGCTGGACAGCACATTCAGGCGTTTCCCCATATCCACCCCAACCCGCCAAGGCTTACGGGAATCAAAGGGCAAGTCGACATCCACCTGCAAGTCACGCTCCGCCGCCGCTTCCTTCCCCAAGGGCGACGGCAGGCGGATTGCCACGCCCTGCAAGCGGCTGCGGGCACGGATTTTCAGGCTGGCGGAGGCTTTGTCCGTTTGGGAACGGAACGCGGGCAATTCCAGTTGTGTTTCAATCGCCGCCTTGCCTTGCAACCGGCCACGCAGCATCTCCAAACTCTCCGGCAGAAACAGCCCCGGATCATTGCGCTGCTGCAAATTGACATGGATAAGCCCCTTGGCCTTGTCGGTGCTGGCGGACAACTTGAACGGCTGCCCCCGGTACTCCCCGGTGGCGTCCTTGGCGTCAACGCCGTACTGGTCGAAGTGGACATTGCCGTTGAGCCGGGTGAACACCTGCTCATATTCCGGAATGGAAAATCCATTGCCGTGCAAATTGACCAGCCCGTCAACCTGCACGCCTTCCTTGTCCATCATCCGTTGGGTCAATGGCGCATCCAACTTCAGGCGCAGGTCGGATGGCCCGGTAAACTTCGCCACCTGCATGAAATCACGCAGGTTCCTGCCAATCGGGGCGTCCCGCAAATAATTCATATGCGCTTGCAGGTCGCCGGTGGTCTTCAAGTCCAGCAACAGATGCGGGTCATGATCCATATCGGGGATGTCAACAGTCCCGCCCAACACATCCAACCCCATAATCTTGGCGCTTTTGACCTTGGCGCTCATACCGGCGTTGTGGAAGCGCAATTCGCCGCTCACGTCGCGCGCTTCCGGCCACTCCGGCAGATAAGCCAGCACGCCTTTTTCAACATCAAACCGGATATCAAACACGCCGGGTTTGTTTTTAAAAGGGAAATCCTCCGGATTGCCGCGCAATGTGAACTCGCCCTTGGGCACATAGCCGTAGGCAATGGCGGTTTTCAGCCAGTCCTCCGTGTCATCCGGAACCACGGCAGGAATATAGTTGCGCACATTGTCCACTGTGCGTTGGGTGGCGAACGTCAGGTTGAGATTGACATCTGGCGGCTTGCCGACCAGCAAATCCAGCGTGCCGGAACCGCGCGCCGCCGCATCCCGGTTGTGCGCATCCAGGCTGGCGAGCCGCCAACGCCAGCCGTTTTCCTGCACCTCCCACTGCAAATCCGCATCCAGCGCCTCCACCCGCAGCGGCTGCTCAAACCATTGCGGGTAGCTTAAGGTGCTGTCCTTGACCTTGACCTTGACCTTGCCGCCATCGTTGTCGGCGACAAATGTGGCGTTGACACCATTCATGGCGGGGATCGTCCCCGTCCCCTTCCAACCCAGGTAGGCGATTTCACCTTCACCGCTGACGCGCAAAGGCTTGCCCGTCACGGACTTGATGTCGGCGTTCAGTTTCAACGCCCCGGTCGTGACGCCATACCGGTACAGCAACGGCGACGGCAAGGCGGCCAGGTTGAAAATTTGGGTGCGGGTGTGCAGGTCGCCATCCCAGGTTTGCTTGCCGTCACGGGCGGTGGCCTGATGCAGCTCGGCGTTCACAGACAGCGAGTCCCCAATGGAGGGCGGGAACAGGGCATTCGCCTGCAACTGGATTTTGTCCGGCAGCAGCTTGCCGGTAAATTGCAGGTCGGAAAGCGTCAGGACACGGTGGTTGACGGCATCCTGCCAATGGACGTAGCCGCCGTTGATGTCAATCAGGATGGGGGACTGGCGCTCGATATTCAGGACGGTGTTTTTCTGCCCTGGCAGCGGGAACGTCAAACCTTCCAGGACAGGCAGGCTGCCAGCATCCTGCCGCAGGACGAATTCCACCCCTTCCACTTCGATACGGGCCGGTTGCAGGCGCAAGGTGCGCAGGCTTTCACGCATATCCAAGGTCAGCGCCAGTTTCTGGATGTGGATCGGGGTCTGCCCGGAAGCTTCCGTCAGCCGCAGGTCTTCCATGATCCAGCGCGGATCTTCGCTGCCCCGATCCACCCGTATCCGCCCAATGCTGATCTGGTTGCCAACAAAATCAGACAGCTCCTTTTCCAGCACGCCCTTGTAATCATCCGCCATCGGCAACCAGAAATTCGCCAACCCCACCATGGCGACCAGAAAAATGGCCAGATGAAAGAATAACGTCAGCAGCAGGTAGGTCAGGCGTATGACAAATCCGCCCTGCCCGCTAGAGAAGTACAACGTCGAAATGCTCCTGGGTATAAAGTGATTCCACCTGCAACCGGATAGGTATCCCCACAAATTGTTGCAGCTCCGCCAGACTGTCGGATTCTTCATCAAGCAGCAAATCTACCACTTCCTGTGAGGCCAGCACCAGCAGTTCACGCGCATCGAACTGGCGCACCGCGCGCAGGATTTCACGGAAAATTTCGTAGCAGACCGTTTCCGCCGTCTTGACAAAACCATTGCCGCCACAACAGGGACAAGGCTCACACAGGATATGTTCCAGGCTTTCGCGGGTGCGTTTGCGCGTCATCTCCACCAGCCCCAGTGGGGAAACGTCACAAACGTAGGTTTTGGCGTAATCCCGTTCCAGGGATTTTTCCAGCAACTTCAACACCTGCTGACGGTGGTCATGTTGCAGCATGTCGATGAAATCAATGATGATGATGCCGCCCAGGTTACGCAACCGCAGTTGCCGGGCTATCGTCTGCGCCGCCTCCAGGTTGGTGCGGAAAATGGTTTCCTCCAGGTTGCGGCTGCCGACAAACCCGCCGGTGTTCACATCAATGGTGGTCATGGCTTCGGTCTGGTCGATGATCAGGTAGCCGCCGGATTTAAGCGGCACCTTGCGTTGCAGCGCCTTCAGGATTTCCTCCTCGATGCCGTGCAAATCAAAGATTGGCCGCTCTCCGGGATAATGCTCAATCACATCCGCCAGATCGGGAATGTACTTCTGGCTGAACTCAATCACTTTGACAGCAGTTTCGCGGGAGTCGATCTGCACCCGGCTGATCTTTTCCCCCACCATGTCGCGCAGCACCCGCAACACCAACGGCAGATCGGAATACACCAGCGTTGGCGCGGGCGATTCCGTCGCCGTTTTACCAATGTTGTCCCATAATTTGCGCAGGAACCGCATATCCCGGTCCAACTCCTCCTCGCTGATGCCATCCGCCGCCGTGCGCACGATATAGCCGTATTCATCCCCCGCCTCGTTGCGCAGCTGTTCAACCAGTTTGCGCAAGCGCTCACGCTCCGCCGCTTCTTCAATCTTGCCGGAAACACCGATGTTGTTGTTGTCAGGCATCAGCACCAGAAAACGTGAGGGGATGGTGACATGGGTGGTCAGGCGTGCGCCTTTGGTGCCGAGCGGATCCTTGATGACCTGCACCAGCAGTTTCTTGCCCTCGTACAGCAGTTCGCTGATCTGCACCGTCGGGCGTGGGATGGCGTGGCCGTGAAACTCTTCCAGTGAGGGGTGGGTCAGGTCGGAAGCATGCAGGAACGCGGATTTTTCCAGGCCGATGTCAATGAAGGCGGCCTCCATCCCTGGCAGGACGCGGCAGACTTTGCCCTTGTAAATGTTGCCGACAATGCCCTTGCGGGAGGTGCGCTCAATCAACACTTCCTGCAAGCTGCCATTTTCAAGCAAGGCGACCCGCGATTCCTGTGGTGTAATGTTGATTAGTAATTCCGCACTCATGAATCCGCCTTCACTGTGTTTTTTCTAGAATATTATTATACCTGCCGTTCCCAGCAATTGTGCTGTTTCATACAAGGGCAAGCCCATTACGCCAGAGTAAGACCCCTCCAGATGTTCAACGAAAATAGCCCCGTACCCCTGAATCGCGTAGGAACCGGCCTTGTCCTGCGGTTCCCCTGTCCGCCAGTATGCCAGAATTTCCTGGTCGGTTAATACCCGGAATTTCACCCTGTTACGATTAACTGCCACCCGTGTCCCGCCTGCATCCGTCAGCGCCACGGCGGTCAGGATTTCATGCTGTTGGCCGGACATATTGCGCAACATTTGCCGCGCATCCTCAAACCCCGTGGGCTTGACCAGCAATTCGCCATTGAGGACGCCCAGCGTGTCGGAACCCAGCACCGGCAAGGCAGGTGCCTGCATCTGCGCCCGCTGCTTCCAGACAGCGACAGATTTTTCCTGCGCCAGACGCCTGACGAGGGCTTCCGCCGTCTCATCCGGGCGGGGCGCCTCATCAATGTCCGCCGTCTGCACCAGAAAATCCAACCCGATCTGCGCCAACAGTTCCCGGCGGCGCGGCGAAGCGGAAGCCAGCACAAGCTGAGGCTGTTTCATTTAGTCCCCGCGATGGTAAGGATGGTTCGCCAGGATGCTCCAGGCGCGGAACAATTGCTCAGACACAATGACGCGCACCAACGGGTGCGGGAACGTCAGCAGCGACAGCGACCAGCTTTGTTCAGCGCGTTGCAGGCAACCCTGCGACAAGCCTTCCGGCCCGCCGACCAGCAAACTGACGTCACGGCCTGACATCATCCATTTGTCCAGTTGCCGGGCAAGCTCTTCCGTAGGCCACTGCCTGCCCCTGACATCCAGCGCAACCACCAGATCACCGCTGGGGACAGCCGCCAGCAGCTTTTCCCCCTCCAATTGGCGGATGCGTTGCAGGTCGCTATTTTTAGTGCGTTTCTCGGCGGCGATCTCGCGGATCAGCAACGGGCAGTGCGGCGGCATCCGGCTGGCGTATTCTTGCGTGCCTTCGTTGACCCAGCCCGGCATTTTGGAGCCGATGGCCAGCAACTGGATGCGCACTCAGGCGGTTCCGGCGCGCACCTGCGGGATCGCTTCCCCAGCCGCCCACAGTTTCTCCAGATTGTAAAAATCCCGCGTGCTTTGCAGCATGACGTGCAGGATGATGTCGTTCAGATCCAGCAGCACCCATTCGCCATCGCGTTCGCCTTCAATCCCAAGCGGCATGATGCCCGCTTCCTTGACGGACATTTCAACGCTTTGGGCCAGGGATTTGACGTGACGGGTCGAGTTGCCAGTAACGATAATGAGCATGTCAGTGATGGGAGACTTGCCGCGCACATCAATGCACTTGATGTCTTGCCCTTTCATGTCTTCCAATTTTTCAATGACTAATTGCTGAAATTTTTCAAGTTCCATTAAGTTCCACAATACAGTTGATGTCTTTGAATATAGTCGAAAACCGCATCCGGCAACAAATACCGGGGATTTTTGCCCTGTTGCAAACGGTGGCGCAAATCAGTGGCGGAAATGTCCAGCGCCGTCACCGCCAGCGGATAAACACGGCCTGCCGGAGCCTGCCGCAAATCCTCCGGGCTGACACTCAGGAAAGGCGTATGCCAGCCTGCGGGCGGCAGACTATACCCCGGACGGTGGACAACGGCCAGATGGGCAAGCTGCAAAATCTCCGCCCAACGATGCCAGCTTTGGAAATGCAGGAAAGCGTCGAAGCCGAGGGTGAACAGGAGCGGGCACCCGTCGCCAACTTCAGCGCGGATGGAAGTTAGGGTGTCGAAGCTGTAGGAATATCCCTCGCGGCGCAACTCGCGGCCATCGGCTTGCAGGCAGGGTTCCCCATTGATGGCCGCTTGCAGCATCGCCAGCCGTTGTTCCGGGCTGGCGACCGGCTGCGGACGGTGCGGCGGCGTCTTGCCAGGGATCAGGCGCATGTCAAGGATGCCGAAATGTTCCGCCACTTCCAACGCGGTGCGCAGATGGCCGAAGTGGATGGGGTCGAAGGTGCCGCCAAGGATGCCGATCAAGTTGGCACTCAAAACAATTTACCCAACTTTTTGCCCGTCAACCACAGCAATAAAGGCTGATCCGGCAAACTCTCAAACCCATACTGGCGATAAAACGCCGCCGCCTGATCGTGCTTTGCATCCACCACCACGGCCACCATGCCGATTTCCCTGGCCAGTTTGTGGCAACGTTGCAAGGCATCCATGAATAGGAATTCACCCGCGCCCTGCCCTTGGCGGCTACGGTCAATCGCCAGCCTGACGACGCGCGCCACTGGAACAGGAAATGCCGGAAACCGCTTGTGCAAGGCATCCGGCAAATTATCACGCGGGATACTGCTCATGCTCAGGCTGTAATAGCCCACCAACCCCTGGTCTTGCGGGTCGATGGCCAGGAATGTCCGCGCAATGCCCGCTTGTTCATGCTGCCCCGCATACGCCGCCAAATAGGCATCCAGCGCAGGCTCTCCACATGCAAACCCATCACGCCCTGTATGCTTATGGAACGGCTCGATTGACCAGCGGCTCATGCTTGGCTGGCCTTGTACTTGTCCATGGCTTTTTGTAATTTGGTGTTGGGCGGTGCATCATCATCGAGAATCAACACAAACCGTTCCCAGTCCCGTTGGGACAACAGTATTTGCTCCTGACCTTTCAAAATCTCTTCCGCCATTTTCTGGGCGGCTTCCAACAGAAAATTACTCAGCGACAAGCCCCGGCAGGAAGCGGCGCGGACTAACAAACTTTTGGTTTCAGCATTGGTGCGCAGATTGATGCGTTCTGATAGCGCCAACATGACAACAAACTCCCGTACTTACTCTGTGAGTACAGTTTGCCATACTGCACTCACATTGCCTAGCTCACGTCCCCAGGGATCACATGACCCCCCAACACGGCTATCGCATATCACTGCCGGATGTGCCCATCCCCCAGCACGATGAACTTCTGCGTTGTCAGCCCTTCCAGCCCGACCGGCCCGCGCGCATGGATCTTGTCAGTGCTGATGCCGATTTCCGCGCCGAAACCGTATTCAAAACCGTCGGCGAAACGGGTGGAGGCGTTCACCATCACCGAACTGGAATCCACTTCGCGCAGGAAAACGCGGGCGCGGGTGTAATTTTCGGTGATGATCGCGTCAGTATGGTGCGAGCCGTAGGTATTGATGTGCGTAATGGCCGCCTCCACATCCGGCACGACGCGGATGGCGAGAATGGGTGCCAGGTATTCGGTGCCCCAGTCCTCCTCGGTGGCAGGCTTGCAGGCGGGCAAAATGGCGCGGGCCTGGTCGCAGCCGCGCAACTCCACGCCTTTGGCGGTGTATGCTTCAGCCAGCAATGGCAACACGTCGGCGGCGATGCCTTCCGCCACCAGCAACGTTTCCATGGCGTTGCACACGCCGTAGCGATGGGTTTTGGCGTTGACCGCCACCTTGACGGCTTTGCCAATGTCGGCTTGATCGTCGATATAGACGTGGCAAATGCCATCCAGATGCTTGATGACCGGAATGCGGGATTCCGCGCTGACGCGCTCGATCAAGCCCTTGCCACCGCGTGGCACAATAATGTCCACATATTGCGACATGCGCAGCAGTTCGCCGACCGCCGCCCGGTCAGTGGTTTCCACCACCTGCACGCAGGCGGACGGCAAACCGGCAGCCTCCAGCCCTTCCTTGACGCAGGCGGCGATGGCCTGATTGGAATGGATGGCTTCGGAGCCGCCGCGCAGGATGGCCGCATTGCCTGATTTCAGGCACAAGGCCGCCGCATCCACAGTGACATTCGGGCGGGACTCGAAAATGATGCCGACCACACCCAGCGGCACGCGCATTTTGCCGACCTGGATGCCAGATGGCCGGTAATTGAGGTCGGTAATGGTGCCGACCGGGTCGGCGAGGCCCGCCACCTGACGCACGCCCTCCGCCATACCGGCAATGGTTTTGTCCGTCAGGGTCAGGCGATCCAGCATGGCCTCATCCAGCCCCTTGGCGCGGCCTGCGGCCAAATCCTTGGCGTTTTCGCCCTTGAGCCAGTCCGCGCGCTCCAGCAACGCCTCGGCAATCCGCAGCAACGCATTGTTCTTGACCTGGGTGTCGGTGCTGGCGAGGGTTTGCGCCGCCTGTCTGGCCTGCTGGCCGACGCCCAGCATGTAACGGGCAACGTTGTCGATAGTGTCCAAACCAGAATCCTCACAGAATGTAATCAGCGGATCATACCACGCTGTGGTGTTTTGCACTGTGTTTACAAGGAGCTGCGCCCAATGGAATAGGGACAAGATATTTCTGACAATTATCATGGGCGCTGGTTTTGCTGTAGGTTATAACACCCACAATGTGGCAGAATGCGCCGCTCAGAATGGATCTGGAACCCGTTAACCCAAGCTATGAAAGAATACCTGCTCATCATCGTTGGCACCGTCTGGGTCAACAATTTTGTCCTCTCCCATTTCCTCGGCCTGTGCCCATTCATGGGCGTGTCCCGCAGGCTGGAAACGGCCATGGGCATGGGGTTGGCGACCACCTTCGTGCTGACCCTCTCCGCCATCAGCAGCTATCTGGTCAACACCTGGCTGCTGGAGCCGCTGGGGCTGGAATATTTGCGCACCATCAGCTTCATCCTGGTCATCGCCACCGTGGTCGGGTTCACCGAAATGGTCATCCGCAAAACCAGCCCGTTGCTCTACAACGTGCTGGGGATCTACCTGCCCCTGATCACCACCAACTGCATCGTGTTGGGGGTGGCGCTGCTGAACGTGCAGGAGGCGCATAACTTCATCGAATCCGCCCTCTACGGGTTTGGTGCCGCGCTGGGCTTCACCATGGTGCTGATCCTGTTTGCGGGCATCCGTGAACGGATCAATGCAGGCGACGTGCCCTCCATCTTTCAGGGCAACGCCATCGGCCTGATCACCGCTGGGCTGATGGCGCTGGCATTCATGGGCTTTTCGGGACTGGTGAAAGAATAATGTTTGCAGCGCTTCTCGTGTTAGGCGGCATGGCAGCGGCGTTTGGCCTGCTGCTGGGCTACGCCGCCATCCGTTTCAAGGTGGAAGGCGACCCGATCGCCGACCAGGTGGACGCCTTGCTGCCCCAGACCCAATGCGGGCAATGCGGCTTTCCCGGCTGCCGCCCTTATGCGGAAGCCATCGCCAAAGGCGAAGCGGGCGTCAACCGCTGCCCGCCCGGCGGGGAAGCCACCATCAAGGCGCTGGCTGAATTGCTGGGTGTGGAGCCACAGCCGCTGGACGCCGCTGAGGAACACTCCAGCGTCCCACTGCTGGCGGTGATTGACGAGCAAACCTGCATCGGCTGCACCCTCTGCATCCAGGCATGCCCGGTTGACGCCATTGTCGGCGCCGCCAAACACATGCATACCGTGATCGCAAAGGAATGCACCGGCTGCAAGCTGTGCCTGCCGCCTTGCCCAGTGGACTGCATCAGCCTGGTTCCGGTCAAAGTCGAGCCTGCTTCCTGGAAATGGCCGTATCCTGTGGTTGCCGTTGCCGCTGTCCCCGCCAACGACGATGACGCCCTGACCAAGGTGAACGCATGATCCAAGCCCTGCGCAAATTGTGGCGCTTTCATGGCGGTCTGCACCTGGATTACCACAAGGAAGAATCCACCGCCCAGCCCACGCGGAGAATTCCGCTGGCGGACGAACTGGTCATCCCACTCCAGCAACATACCGGCTACAGGCCCACCCTGGAAGTGCAGGCAGGCGACTACGTTTACAAGGGGCAACAACTGGCCTCCCATACCGGCTTCATGAAAGTGCCGGTGCATGCCAGCACCTCAGGGACCATCACCGCCATCGAGGAACGCCCGATCCCACATAGCTCCGGCCTGACCGACTTGTGCGTCATCCTGAAGCCGGATGGCAAGGACGACTGGGGCGCGGCCAGGATGCAGCCATACCCCGACTATGCCCAAGTGGATGCGGAAACCCTGCGCCAGCGCATTTGCGCCGCAGGCATTGTCGGCATGGGCGGGGCGGTGTTCCCCGCCGCCATCAAGCTGAACGTGCATGACAACGTGCCGATTGAAGCGCTCCTCATCAACGGCGCGGAATGCGAACCCTACATCACCTGTGACGACCTGCTGATGCAGGAAAAGGCCGATGAAATCATCGGTGGCATCCAGGTCATGATGCACATCATTGCCGCCCCGCGCTGCCTGATCGGCATCGAGGACAACAAGCCCCAAGCCATCGCCGCCATGCAGGCCGCTATCGGAAAGGCTGCCGACCCGCGCATTCAGGTCACGCCTGTCCCCACCCTGTACCCGACCGGCAGTGAAAAGCAGCTCATCCAGATACTCACCGGCAAGGAAGTCCCCAGCGGCGGCAGGCCAGCCAGCATCGGCCTGATCTGCCACAACCCAGCCACCGCGCGCGCCATCTACCGCGCCGTCGTGCTGGGCGAACCGCTGATTGACCGTTATCTGACCGTCGCTGGCAAGGGCGTCGCCGCCCCCTGCAACCTGGACGTGCCGCTGGGCACGCCCATCCAGCACATCATCCAGCAGACGGGCGGCTATACTGACGCCGCCAAAAAACTGGTGATGGGCGGCCCGATGATGGGCGTTTCCCTGCAAACCGACCAGATTCCGGCGGTCAAGGCCACCAACTGCATCCTAGTCAGCAATGAAGCGAATGACGGCGCGCCCCCGGCCCTGCCCTGCATCCGCTGCGGACGGTGCGCGGAAGCCTGCCCGACCAGCCTGCTGCCACAGCAGCTTTACTGGTATTCCCGTTCGCGCGACTTCGAGAAAACGGAGCAATATCACCTGTTCGACTGCATCGAATGCGGCTGCTGTGCCTATGTCTGCCCCAGCCATATCCGGCTGGTGGATTATTACCGTTTCGCCAAATCTGAAATCCGCGCCCTGCGTGAATCCCGGGCCAAGGCGGATCTGGCCCGCCAGCGCCACGAATTCCAGTTGGAACGCCAGGAACGCGCCAAACGCGAGAAAGCCGAAAAGCTCGCCAAACATAAGCAGCAGGCGCAGACCAGCACGGATGATGGCAAAAAAGCCGCCATCCAAGCCGCACTGGAACGCGCCCAGGCCAAAAAAGCCCAGGCCGCCCAATCCGCCGCAGGGGAATCAATGGAATGAAATTCATCAAACGCACTTCCCCCCACGTCATCGGCGGCAACGATGTCGGCCAGATCATGCGCCAAGTGGTTTATGCTCTGGTTCCCGGCACATTGGTGCTGATCTGGTATTTCGGCTGGGGCATGTTGAGCAACCTGCTGCTCTGCCTACTGTTCGCCGAACTGCTGGAATGGGGCATGCTGAAACTGCGCCAGCGCCCCGTGCAGCCGTTCCTCTCCGATTACAGCGCAATCGTGACCGGCTGGCTGCTGGCCGTCGCCATGCCCGCCTTTTCACCGTGGTGGCTGATCCTGGTCGCCATGGTGTTCGCCATTGTCATCGCCAAACACCTGTATGGCGGGCTGGGTTACAACCCGTTCAACCCGGCCATGATCGGCTACACCGCCATGCTGATTTCCTACCCTGTGCAAATGACCATCTGGCCTGCGCCGCTGGATTTCAGCTTCAGCCATATCGGCCTGGAACAGATGCTGCAACAGGTGTTTGGTGGCGGCACGCAAGGTTGGGACGCCTTCACCGCCGCAACGCCGCTGGATGCGGTCAAGGTCAACCTGAAAATGGGCAAAACCCTGGCCGAATTTCATGGCGGCAATGCGGCCCTGTTCAGCGGGCGGCCATGGGAATGGGTCAGCGTGGCCTGGATGGCTGGCGGCCTGTGGATGCTGTACCGGCGCGTCATCACCTGGCAGATTCCGACCGCACTGCTGGGGACGCTGATGCTGATGGCCAGCATTTTCTGGCTCATCAACCCGCAGGTCTACAGCACGCCGCTGTTCCACCTGCTGGGCGGCGGTGCCATGCTGGGGGCGTTCTTCATGGCGACCGACCCGGTTTCAGCCAGCACCACCCCCACGGGCAAACTGATTTATGCAGGCGGCATCGGCGTCTTTACCTACATTATCCGCACCTGGGGCGGCTATCCTGACGGCGTGGCCTTTTCCATCATTATCATGAACACGGCGGTTCCCCTGATTGATTACTATACCCAGCCACGGGTGTATGGGACTGGGCGGGGGTTTCCAGGATGAGTGACGCCATGCTGAAAGAAATCCTCAAACCCGGCCTGTTCCTGGCCGGATTCGCCTTGCTGGGCACGCTGGCGCTGGCGCTGATCCATGACCTGACCCTGCCACAGGTGCAGGCGAATGAACGCGCCGCGACGCTCAGGCAGCTGAATGCGCTGGTCAGCGCGCAAGAATACGACAATGACCTGCTGGCCAGCCCGTTGACCTTGCCTGCTGAGGCCTTCGGCAGCGCCGAGGCCGTCACGGTGTACCGCGCCAGCAAGCAAGGAAACCCGGTGGCCGCGCTGTTCATCGTCACCGCCCCTGACGGCTACAGCGGCTCCATCCGCATGGCGGTGGGAGTGCGCGCCAACCAGGCCCTTGCCGGGGTGCGGGTGCTCGCCCACAAGGAAACGCCGGGGCTGGGAGACAAGATTGACGCGGACAAAAGCGACTGGATTCAGGGCTTCACCGGCAAATCCTTGCAGGAACCCGCTCCAGCGGCGTGGGCAGTGCGCAAGGATGGCGGCGTATTTGACCAGTTCACTGGCGCAACCATCACCCCGCGGGCGGTTGTGGGCGCCGTCAAGCGCACCTTGCTATGGTCGCAACAGCATTTCGCCACACTGTTCACACAAACAGCCGCGCCCATGCCACAGGAGGCAAAACCATGAACCCGACCTACCGTGAACTGACCCTTTCCGGCCTCTGGCATAACAACCCTGGCCTGGTGCAACTGTTGGGCTTGTGCCCATTGATGGCCGTCACCACCAATTTCGTCAACGGCCTGGGGCTTGGCCTGGCGACCATTGTCGCGTTGGTGTCCTCCAATCTGGCGATTTCGGCGGTGCGCAATTACATCCGTGAGGAAATCCGTATCCCGGCTTTCGTCCTGATCATTGCGGGCAATGTCACCCTGATTGAAATGCTGATGAAGGCGTACTTCCACGACCTGTACAATATCCTGGGCATTTTCATCCCCCTGATTGTCACCAACTGCATTGTCATCGGGCGTTCGGAAGCTTACGCCTCCAAGAACCCGCCTGCCCACGCCGGTTATGACAGCCTGATGATGGGTGTCGGCTTCTCCCTGGTGCTGATGGTGCTGGGTGGGCTACGCGAACTGGCCGCCAACGGCACCCTGTTTGCGCAGGCGCATCTGATGTTTGGCGAAGCCGCCAGCGGCCTGACCCTTTCACTGGGCGAACACTTCAAGGGCTTGCTGCTGGCCGCCCTGCCCCCGGGTGCCTTCATCGGCCTCGGCTTTCTGGTGGCGCTGAAAAACTGGATCGACAAACGCATGGCGCAACGGGCCGCTGTCAGCAAACCTGCGGCCGCCATGGGCGGTGAGGCGGCATGAACAAAGCCAAGCGGGAGGAAATTTTCCGCCGCCTGCATGATGCCGACCCTGACCCCACCACTGAACTCGAATATGGCAGCGCGTTTGAACTGTTGGTCGCCGTCATCCTGTCGGCGCAATCCACCGACAAGGGAGTCAACAAGGCCACCGCCAGACTGTTTCCCGCCGCCAATACCCCGGAGGCGATTTACGCGCTGGGTGAGGACGGGCTGAAGGATTACATCAAGACCATCGGCCTGTTCAACAGCAAAGCGAAGAACATCATCCAGACCTGCCGCATCCTGATCGACAAGCACCATTCGCAGGTTCCCGCGCAACGTGAAGCGCTGGAGGCCCTGCCAGGCGTTGGCCGCAAAACCGCCAATGTCATCCTCAACACGGCTTTCCGCCAGCCGACCATGGCGGTGGACACCCATATCTTCCGCGTCGCCAACCGCACCGGCATCGCTCCCGGCAAAAATGTGCTGGAGGTGGAAAAAGCCTTGCTCAAGCATGTGCCGAAACACTACCTGCTGGACGCCCACCACTGGCTGATCCTGCATGGCCGCTACACCTGCGTGGCGCGCAACCCAAAATGCGGGCAATGCATCATTGCCGACTTGTGTGAATTCAAGGAGAAAACCCCCTGATGTTTGGCAATGACCGCGACAGCCTGCGCCGTTACTACCTGCAATGCTGGAACAAGTTTCAGCAACACCAACCACTGGATGCGTTGGAGCAACAGATCGCCAGCGTGGTTGCCGCGCACCCGGAATACCATGCCCTGCTGGCACAGGCGGAAACCGCTTTGCAGCGCGATTACCTGCCTGAAAACGGTGAGACCAACCCGTTCCTGCACATGGGGCTGCACCTGGGCATTCGTGAACAAGTCGCCACCAACCGCCCAGCGGGAATCAGCGAACTTTACCGCCAGCTTGTGATCAAATACGGCGATCACGACGCCGAACATCGGATGATGGATTGTCTGGCTGAAAGCATTTGGCTTGCCCAGCGCAACCAGACAATGCCGGATGAAACGGCATACCTTGAATGTCTGCAAAAGCAATGAATGAGGGCAACATAATGAAATTGGGCTGTTACACAGGAATCCTGCTATTGCCGCTGGCGCTGGGGGCCTGCTCCATCACGCCATCCAGCACGACCTACACGACCACGCAGGCTGGCACCATGCAGGAAGTCAAATTCGGCACGGTCATTGGCTTACGCAATGTCATGATCCGTGAGGACAACGCCGAAACCGGCAAGGTCGCAGGGGGCGTCATTGGCGGCGTGGCGGGCAATGACATTGGTGAAGGCAAAGGGCAAGTCATCGGCAGCGTCGCCGGAGCCGTCATTGGCGGCACTGTGGGCATGGCGCTTGACCGCAGCATCCAGTCAAAACAAGGCGTGGAAATTACCGTGCGTCTTGAAGATAACCGCACTGTTGCTATTGCACAACTCGCGGATGAGCGATTTATAATCGGTGATCAAGTTAAAGTTTTAACCAGCCAGGACGGAAAAGCACGCATCACGCATTAATAACCTGCATGTTATTTGCGCATAAAAAACGCCCCGATTGGGGCGTTTTTTTTAATCCATTGCAATGATCACATTACTGTCACCAACCGTGCGGACATCAAATGTGCGGGAGCGATTGACATTATCCAGCATCGCCTCAGCACGATAAATGCCTGGCTCCAATTCAAGACTGGCAGAATGGCGTTTGAATGCCTCCACCAATTTCGATTGGCCATTTTTATCAATACGGTAGAGCTGCCACTTTACCGGACGCATTGCCGGGCCATTATTCAAAGTCGCCATAAACAGCACTTTCGACAACGGCGTCTGTGCGCCTGACAGGGAAACCGCGCTGATAGGCGCAGCTTCTGTTGGAATCGCCATCACCACCAACATAACAACTGATATGCCTGTCACCATTCTGCGCAATATTTTTGCAACCATTTTCTATATCCTCTTCAATTCTATTTTATGATTAATTAACTTTCCCCCATAACTATTTAAAGGTTAATAAACTTAACAAAAAATACAATTCGATTTTATTTCTGACTTAAAAAAAAAACTGTTGGAACTTTTCCACACGCGGGTGATAACCGTGCAGAAACCATCAAGCCTGTGCTATTCTGACGCCCCTTTTCATACCCATTACTGACACCGGAGTTTGCTTATGCACCCAATGCTTAGAAAAGCGACTGACGCCGCACGTGAAGCAGGTGAAGCCATACGCCACTACGCCAATAAAGTGCACAAGCTCAATATCCAGAACAAAGACCACAATGATTTTGTCAGCGAAGTTGACCGGCAGGCGGAACAGATCATTGTGCGCCACCTGCAACGCGCCTATCCGGAGCATGCCTTTTTTGGCGAAGAAAACGGCAAACAGGGCGTTGCAAGCGACTACGAATGGATAATTGATCCTTTGGATGGAACAACTAATTTTCTTTATGGAATTCCCCAGTATTCGGTGTCCATCGCCCTGAAGCACAAGGGACGCCTGACTGTCGGCGTGGTGTACGACCCGTTGCGGGATGAAACCTTTGGTGCCGCGCGCGGCGAAGGGGCCACGCTGAATGGGCGCCGCATCCGTGTTTCCGAACGCAGCAGCATGCAAAGCGCGCTGCTCGGCACTGGCATCCCATTCCGCGCCAACCAGAACCTCGACCTGTACCTGCAAACCCTGAAAGTCTTGCTGCCCGACACCGCTGGCGTGCGCCGCCCCGGTTCCGCCGCGCTGGATCTGGCCTGGGTCGCCTGTGGCCGATTTGACGGTTTCTGGGAATTCGGGCTGCACGAATGGGACATGGCCGCAGGCGTCTTGCTGGTGCAGGAAGCGGGCGGGCTGATCAGCGACATGCACGGGGACAACAACCACCTGAAAACCGGCGATGTCGTCGCTGCCAATCCCAAGGTCTTCAAGGAAATGATCAAACGCCTGCGCCCGGTCATGACAAACCGTTAACCTCCGCTTTCCCCTGATGGGCTAAACTTCAGGGGATGAAACCCAATATTCCCGTCCGCGCCATCTGCTGCCTGTTGCTGGGCTTGTCCGCCGTCTGGCTGACGGCTTGTGAAAAGCGCCCGTCCGCACCTGCCGAAGGCGAGAAAGTCGTCATCCCTGAAGCGGACGCGCTGAAACCGACGCCCGCCATCCCACCATCCGCAGACTCAGCGCCAGCCGATAACGCCACGGTCACGACGCAGGCGATTGCGCCCGCGCCGCCACCCGCCGCCCAACCGGGAGCCAACATGAGCGCCAGCGAAGAACAGCCCCATAAACTGAAGATTCCCCCGTTCGCCCAGCAAGCCGCAACGGGCAACGCCTTCCGCCTGCGCTTCCTGGCAACGGGGGAAAGCTTCTACACCGAAATCAAGCTGGAAAACGGCATCCTCAGCTACACCTACTTTGAGGACACGGACAACCGTTGCGCCCAATGGCTACAGAGTGCGCCCTGCTGGCGCGACAGCGACCTAAAAACCATCAGCATGGCGTTGAAGGATGAAGACCTGGACAACCTGTACAGCGTGGTCAAGGATAGCGGCGTCCTGAAACTTTCCCGGGAAGCCTACGGCGGTGCCAGACAAGGGCAGCGCTATTACGCCCAGCGGCTGGAAGTCGGCATTGACGGCAAGCGCAAAACCGTGGTCTACCAGCATTTCCCCGGCGCCGCCCAAAAACCGGAAGCCTTCGCGCGGCTGGAGACAGCGCTTGTCGAATACGCCCGCGACCTGCCACACTAAAACCCTTTCCACCCTGCAAGGATTTCCCCATGACTGACGGGCTGCAACTCGACTGGACGGCTTATCTGCTGGCGATGCTGGCGGCGCTGGCGGCGGGTGCCATCAATGCGCTGGCGGGCGGCGGCACGCTGATCACCTTCCCCACCCTGCTGGCTATCGGCATCCCGCCAGTGGCCGCCAATATCACCAGCACGGTGGCACTATGCCCTGGCTACTTTGGCGCAACCTTGGCGCAATTGGGCGATATCCGCAGCCAGACCCAACGGTTGTGGCTAGTGCTGCCTGCCGCAATCATCGGCGGTGTGCTCGGCGGCGTGCTGCTGCTGCACACCACCGAAAAACTGTTCCAGTCGCTAGTCCCTTTCCTGATCCTGCTGGCATCCCTGCTGCTGGCCATCCAGACGCCGGTGCGCACTTGGCTGAACCAGCGCCTGCAAGCCCACACCGCCCAAGGGATACCGGCATTCTGGGTGGTTCCGCTGCTGCTGCTGGCAGCGGTCTACGGCGGCTACTTCGGCGCCGGGTTAAGCGTGGTTGTGCTGGCGGCGCTGGCGCTGGTGCTGGACGATTCCCTGACCCGGCTGAACGCGCTCAAGCAAGCGGTCGCGTTTTGCGTGAATGTGGCGGCAGCGGTGTTCTTCCTGTTTTCCGCCAAGGTCGTCTGGCCGGTGGCGCTGGTGATGGCGGTGGGCGCGCTGGCGGGCGGCGTCCTGGGTGGGAAACTGGCGGGCAGCATCAACCCGACCGTATTGCGCTGGCTGGTGGTCAGCATTGGGGTCATCATTGCGTTGGTTTACTGGATCAAATGATCCAGCGCTTCCATCAGGGCGGCGTCCGGGCGGTGGAAAACAATCCCGGAACCCGCCTGCGCAGGGTTCATGCCGCGCAGGAACAGGTACAACGCCCCGCCCACATGCTTATCCCAGTCATAACCGGCCAGCCGCTGCCGCAGGTAACGGTGTAGCGCCAGGCAATAAATCAGGTATTGCAGGTAGTAATGGTGCTCCGCCATCGCCTCCTGCATCGCCGTCGGGGTATAGTCCTGCCAGCTTGCCCCCAGCTCATTGGATTTGTAATCCACCACGTAATAGCGCCCGCCCGCCTCAAACACCAGGTCGATGAACCCCTTCATGAAGCCGGTCAGGGTGTTGAACTTCAAGCGGTCGACAGCGGCGTGGATGGCTGCCCATTCCGCAGGCAGGAACCGGTGCAACAATGCCTGCAAGGGCTTCAGTTGCAGGCGCGCCACCGGAAAATAAAACTCCAGCTCATCCAGGCGGCGCTGCTTCGGCAGGGCGGCGAGGCGGATGGCGGGCGGCAGTTCGGTCTGCAACACATTTTCCAGCAAGGCTTCCGCCGCCGCCAGCCAGCGTTCCGGCAAGCCGTGCCGTTGCAGGGCTGGCGACAGGACGGTTTCCCGCTGCCCTACCAATGGCCGGGTAAAATCCAGCTCCTCCAGCATCTGATGCAGGCAACTGCCTGCCTTGGCACCGCGCGGAAAGGCGGTGCGCGCCGTCTCATGCGCCAGCGGCGACTGCCAGACCAGCGTGTCGTAGTCCGGGCGTTCGTCTTCCTTACCGGCGGCCAGGCCGCTGAAACTGCCGACCCTGGGCGATGGCGGCAAGCGGTGCCGGTAGTGGCGGACACTGGATTCCACCTGCCCGCTTTCCGGCTGGCAGCGGATCAGCTCCTGCTCCGGCGGCAGCACTTCATGGCTGACCAGCCCCGCCGCCTCCGCCACGATGGCTTGCAGGCGCTGATGCATCAGTCCCTGCCGCTCTGCGGGCTGCATGCCGTCCTTACGCAGCTTGCCGAGGATTTCGCTCCCCTGCCCCAGTTGGCCGAACAACAGCCAGCCGAGCGCGGAATAGTAATCGAACAGGTTGATGCGTCCGCTGACCAGCGCAATGGTGCAGTGGTATTTGGCGCGGGTCAGCGCCACGTACAGCAGGCGCAAGCTTTCGGCCTGCTCCGCCTCGCGGAACTGGCGCAAGGCTTCGTCACTGGCCAGCGCATAGGGCTGCAAACGGGCACCGCCGCCAGCCAGCGAGGCGTCGTGCCAACTGAACCAGTTTCCCGCCCGTGGGTCGCGCTCCAGCCAGAGATACGGGCAATACACAATGCCGTACTCCAACCCCTTGCTTTTATGGATGGTGGTGATCTGCACCAAATTTTCATCGCTTTCCAGGCGCAGTTCGTGGGTTTCGTCCTGCGCGCCTGCTTCGGCTTGCTGTTGCAGCCAGCGGATCAGCGCATGCATGCCATGGCCGTACAAACGGCTTTCGGTATGGGCCAATTCGGCCAGATGCAACAGGTTGGTCAGGCGGCGCTCGCCATCCGCCAGCGCCAGCAGATGGGCGTAACGGTCGCGTTGCAGCATCCACTGGCGGAACATCGGCATGAAGCCTTGCGTATGCCAGGTCTGTCGCCAACCCTGGAACGCTTCCAGTTGCCGCTCCAGCAACTCGGGCTGTTCATCGAGGGCGTACAGGCCGCTGGCCGTAAAACCGCACAGTTCCGTCACCAGCGCTTGCCGGAGGGCGGCTTCATCGCCCGGTTCGGCGACCGCCCGCAGCACGGCGCGCAGCTCACTGGCTTCACGGGTGCAGAAAACATTGTCGCGGGATTGCTGCACGCTGGCGATGCCGCGCGCCAGCAGCGCCTGTTTGATGAGTTCGCCCTGCCGATTTTCACGCACCAGCACCGCGATGTCGCTGCTGCGCACTGGCCGCCTGCCGATAGTGGCGCGCCCCGCGCGGGCGGCGTTGAGCAACCCAGCGATGTCATGGGCGACGGCGTCCGCGATGCGCTCCTGTACGGCGGGCGCGTTGCAGCCTTCTTCCAGCGAGCTCCAGTCCCACAGGCGGATAGGGGGCAGCGGCGGCTCCACCTGCAAGGCGGCCTGGTCGCGCCCTGCCGCCACCGGCTCGTAGCCGATTTCGCTGCGGAAGGGATTGCCGGACTGCGCAAACAGTAGGTTGAGCGCCTGCAACAGATCGCCACGGGAGCGGAAATTCTGCTTCAGGGTATGGCGATGGCCCGCCGCCTGCGCCGCCCGCAGGTAGGTGTGGATGTCCGCCCCCCGGAAGCCGTAAATCGCCTGCTTGGGGTCGCCGACGTAAAAGACGCGCTGTTCCGGCCTGTCACGGTAGATGCGCGAGAAAATTTCGTACTGGATCGGGTCGGTGTCCTGGAATTCATCAATCAGCGCCGCCTGGTATTTCGCAGCCAGACGCGGCGCGAATGCCGGATGCTGTTCCAGCGCCGTATGCAAATGCAGCAACAGGTCGTCGAAAGTGAGGATGCCGAGCTGCTGCTTGCGCAACGGCAATTCGCGGCGCAGATGCAGCAGCAATTGCAGCCGCAGATGCTCCAGCGCGGCCTGTTCGCCTGTGCACAAGGCGGCATGGGCGGCCAGCAATGCATCAACCTGGGTAAAAAAAGCGTGGACGGGCGTGGCTTTGCCACCCTTGGTTTTCTCCGCCAACACTTCGCTGGAAAAACGGGCGACCGCATCCTGCGCCGCCTCCATCCCGCTTTCGCCCGCAAACAACGCATCCAGCCTGCCCGCCCAGTTGGGCACATTGCGCTTGCTGTAGGAATTGCCATTGAGCGCGCCTGCCAGCAACAGCTCAACGATGGCACCGCGCTCCTGCTTCCAGATTTCCTGGCAAGCTGCAAAAGCCATGTCAAACGCCGCCTGCAAATCCGCAAACGCCGCCGCCAGCGCAGGCGTCTCCATCTGCAAGTACGGCTTGCCGATGAAATGGCGCACATCCGCCAGCAAACTGTCAGGCGTCAGTTGATGCTTTTGCAGCAGACGCAGATGCAGCGGGTCAGGGGTCAGGAAGTGCCGGTACCAGAAAGCATCGGCCAGTTCGGTCAGCAGGCTGTCTTCATTGGCGGCCAGCTCGCTTTCAAACGGCAAGCGGGCTTCAAAAGCGTTTTCACTCAGCACCCGCTTGCAAAAACCGTGGATGGTGAACACCGCCGCCTCATCGAAGCTGACCAGCGCCAGCCGCAGACGCTGGATGCAAACCACCGCCTCCGTTTCCTCCAGCAAGGCACCATAGGTTTCCTCACAAGGGCGCCGCTCCAGGAACGCCAGCGCATCCGCCAGCCGCTTGCGGATACGGTCGCGCAATTCCGCCGTCGCCGCTTCGGTGTAAGTCACCACCAGCACCTGGTCGGCCTTCAACCCATAAACGGCGATCAGGCGCAGGTACAGCCAGGACAAGGTCCAGGTCTTACCGGTTCCGGCGCTGGCTTCGATCAGATTGGTCCCTTCCAGCGGGACGCGTTGGGCGTCGAGTGTCTGCATGATAAAAATTTAGGAAAAAAGTTGTATTTTGTGTCAACCAAGACAGCCGCTGGCCGTTATTACCGCTAAGGTTGATCATTGTTTATGTAGAAAGTATTGTCAGTCAGAACGGCGGCAAGTGCAAAGCCCAAGAACCCCCAATAGTTCATCATAAAAATTCACAGCCCTTAATGCCTTGAACCCTCCCTGCGCCGGGAGGGTTTTACTTTTTTGGCCGGGCAGAAAGGCTGCGCGTCAACCAAACACGTTGGTCAGTTTCCCAACGCCTTCGATGCTGACCTCCACCGTGTCGCCATCCTCCATCCCGCACACGCCGACCGACGTGCCGCAAGCAATCACGTCGCCCGGCTCCAGCGTCATCTCGTGGGAAATGCGGCTGACAATCTCATACGGGGAAAAGAACATGTCGGACACCGGGTAGTTTTGCTTTTCCACCCCGTTCAGCTCCACCCGCACGCGCAGTTCCGCCGGGTCCAGGCCGGTGGCGATGCAGGGGCCGAACACGCCAAAATTGTCGGAGCCTTTCGCGCGGCTCCAGTGGACAAACGCCGGGTCCAGTTTCAGCCGGTCGCGGGCGGTGACATCATTGACGCAGGTGTAGCCGAAAATGTGGGCGGGCGCATCTTCCAGCGCCACATTGCGGCAACGCTTGCCGACCACAATGCCCAGTTCACCTTCAAACACCACCATGCCCGCGTAACCAAAGGGGCGCGGCACCGGGTCGCCTTCCCCGGCGAAACTGTTGGCGGGCTTGAGGAAATACAGCGGATGCTCCGGCTTGTGCAATTTTTCCAGCACGGCGCGTTCCTGGAAATTGTTCCACAACCCGATCATCTTGGTGGGCAGGCAAGGCATCAGCAGGCGCACATCAGCCAAGGCAAACTCGCGGCCAATGGCGCTGTTGCCGCCAAACATGTCGCCTGCATATTCTGTAATCCCACCATCCGCCAACACGCCGAAACGGGTTGAACCATCGGCTTCAAAACGCACCCACCGTGCCATACCGCAACCTCCTTTGACATAAAGGCATGAGCTTACTGTCGCAACGCCGGGAAATCCAGCCACACCACGCCGGGGCAGCAACCAGATTTAATCTCCTTGCAAAATAACTGTCACAGCCCTGTCACGCAGGCTTTTTAAGATTTTCCGATACATTTGAGAGGACTGCATGCATGACTGCCATGATCAAACACGACACACAAAAACTGCGGCCACAGGAGGTTCCGCTGCTGCGGGTGGAATTGGCAGCAACACCAGAGGACATTTACGCCACCCAGCGCCTGCGCTACGACATTTTCGCACGGGAACAGGGCGCGCAACTGGAAAGCGCCCATGAAGGCATCGACCGTGACTACTACGACGAATTCTGCCACCACCTGCTGGTGCGCCGCGCCGACACCCACGCAGTGGTCGGCTCCACCCGCATCCTGACCACGCCGAACGCACGCCGGGCGGGCAGTTTCTATTCCGAAAACGAATTCGACCTCGGCGGCATGTTCCCGCACCTGCGCGGCAATGCGATCGAAATTGGCCGCACCTGCATCCACCCTGAGTTCCGCAATGGCGCTGGCATTGGCATGTTGTGGCTAGGGTTGGCGCAATTCATGGAAATGCACCAGGTCGGTTTCATGTTCGGCTGCGCCAGCATCAGCATGAACGACGGCGGCGCGCAGGCGGCGGCGATCATGAACGAAGCCCGCAGCAACAATCTGGCACCGGAAAAATACCGGGTGAAGCCGCTGATGCGCCTGCTGCCAGCCCAACCCGCCGCCCGGATGAGCATGCCACCGCTGCTGAAAGCCTACCTGAAACTCGGGGCGTGGGTGGGCGGCGAGCCCTGCCTCGACCCGGATTTCAATGTGGCGGACATTTTCATCCTGCTGGATGTGAACAACCTCAACACCCGTTATCACCGCCATTTTGTCCAGGGCAGCCTGCAAAAGCGCCCGGCCAGCGCCGTCAGCCTGTCGCGCGCTGCGTAACCACGCCCCTCACCTGCTGCTCGCAACGGGCGGCCAGTGTCCTGCGATCCATGCCTGCCGTCGCCAATGGCGGCAGGAAATGGATTTCCGCCCGAATTTCCTCCGCCTCCAACAAGCCTTGCAAGTTTTCCCACAACGATTGCTCGTCAACGTAGGGGACCAGTGGATTGGTCAGGCCGTTATCCCCCGGATAACGCAGCGCCACCGGCTGCGCCGGGATGCCTGCATCCAGCGCCGTGGCCAGCAAGCGCGCATGGAAAGTGCGCACGTCATCGCCAGTGGTGGTGGTGCCTTCCGGAAACAACAGCACCGCCCTGCCCGCCTGCAACGCCTGCGAAATGGTGGCGGAAGCCTGCGCCGCCGCGCCCGCCTGGCCCCGGGTGATGAACAGGGTGCCGGATTTGGCCGCCAGCCAGCCGATCACCGGCCAGTCGCGCACTTCCTGTTTGGAAAGGAAACGTGGCCGGGCATAGCCGCCCAACAGGGAAATGTCCAACCAGGACACATGGTTGGCGACCATCAACACAGCGTCTTCAGCAGGTTTTCCCATCACGGTGACGCGCACACCCAGAATCTGCGCAACCTTGCGCAACCACCAACTGACCAGGCGCTGGTAGGCGGGCAGGTTAAATGACAACCGCAGGATTCCCCCCAACAACGCTGTCAGCACCACCCCATTGACAATGTGCAGCGCCAGCCGCGCCAACCGCCAATAACGACGTAATTGCTTCATTTCATGCTCCCTTTTGACCGAGCGCCGAGGGTATTGGGTTCCACCCGGCGGTGGAAGGCCATAACACTATTTTTCTGTGCTTGTCATATAACTGTCATATTTGCTGCTTACAGTACGCAAGCATTCAATATTGACATTGAATCCTTACCAAAATACACAAGACTGGAGAATGAATAAATGAAGCAACTTGCCCTGGCAATCACTGCGGGTATCGCGCTGTCTGCAACCGCCGCCCATGCGCGTGACAACATCGAAATCGTTGGTTCATCCACCGTTTATCCGTTCGCCACGACTGTTGCTGAGCAGTTCAGCAAAAAAACCGGCAACCCGGCGCCCAAAGTTGAATCCACCGGCTCCGGCGGCGGCTTCAAGATGTTCTGCGAAGGCGCCGCCGCCGACACACCAGACATCACCAACGCATCCCGCCGCATGAAAGACAGCGAGCTGGAAACCTGCAAGAAAAACGGCGTCGACGCGGTCACTGAAATCAAGATCGGTTTCGACGGCATCGCCATCGCCAACGCCAAGGCTGCCCCTGAATACGACCTCACCGCCAAGGACCTGTTCATGGCGCTGTCCAAGAAAGTCCCCAACGGCAAGGGCGAACTGGTCGACAACCCGAACAAAACCTGGAAGGAAGTCAACCCCAAACTGCCTGACAGCAAAATCGAAGTGCTCGGCCCGCCGCCCACCTCCGGCACCCGCGACGCATTCGGCGAACTGGTGATGGAAAAAGGTTGCAAAGGCATCGCCGCCATCGACGCGCTGGAAGCGGAAACCAAAAAGCTGAAGGAAGCAGGCAAGGAAGACGAAGCCAAAGCCAAGGAAAAAGAGCACAAGTCAGCCTGCATGACCATCCGTGAAGACGGCGCTTATGTTGAAGCAGGCGAAAACGACAACCTGATCGTGCAGAAACTGGAAGCCAACCCCAACGCGCTGGGCATTTTCGGCTACAGCTTCCTGGAACAGAACATGGACAAGGTCAAAGGCTCCAAAGTCGGCGGCATTGACCCGACCTTCGAAAGCATTGCTGACGGCAGCTACCCGGTTTCCCGCCCACTGTTCTTCTACGTGAAAAACTCCCACGTTGACCAAGTCAAGGGCATCAAGGAATACATCGCCGAGTTCACCAGCGACTCAGCTTGGGGCGACGACGGCTATCTGTCTGAAAAAGGCCTGATCCCGCTGCCGGAAGACCAGCGCGAGGCCGCCGCCAAAAACGCTGCGGACTTGAAACCGCTGACGGCTGACGACCTGAAATGATGTTTCAATAACAACATCCCCCTCCGCATGAATAGTTTCAATAACGGAGGCATGAAGGGGGCGCAATGCGCTCCCTTTTTTCATTGCAGCCTCATGCCCCCCACGCGTCCACCCTCATCCCGCTGGCGTCTGCCCGCACCTGATGCCAAATTTTTTCATCCCAGCCAATGGCAGGGTCGCGGTTAAAAATGACCAGATGCACCTCATCCGCCCCGCACTGACGGGCATACTCACTGGCCTGTGCCACCCCGTCGGCAATGGTTTTGTCGAGGTTGGCGTACAGGACTTTCAATTCGATCACCACCCGCTGCACCTCCCCAGCAAATCCTCTGGCTTCATCCAGCGGCCACTCCAGATACAAGTCAGTGCGTTTGCGCCCCAATGCATACTCGCGGTGGATACGCCCACCGCCATTGACAATGCGTTGCAGGAAGGCTTGCAGGATCAGGTGCGGCCCAGCCTCGCGGTAAGGCAAGCCTTGCAACCACACGTCGGCATTTTCACGGAAAAACTGCTGGAAGCTGTCGAGCAGCTTACCCATGTCCAGGCGGCGTTGCGGGGTCAAATACCATGCCTGCTTGTACTGGTCTAATAATCCCGGACACCTCATAAAGGGCACACTCCCCACACGAGG
>NZ_JAYMYJ010000004.1:0-32479 GCF_035668035.1 Candidatus Thiothrix phosphatis
TCGACGACGATGGTGAAAGAAGAAACCCCTCCCAACCTCCCCTTGTCAGGGGAGGAGAAAGAGTCTGCGTCACTTCTTGCTCCCTCCCCTGACAAGGGGAGGGCTGGGGAGGGGTTTCTTCCCAACATTTCCGCCAGCCACGCATCCTGCAAATGGATATTGATGAAACCCGGCCCGGCGATTTCCACCTTTTCCGCCAGATCAGACAAATCCAGCGCCTCCAGCAGTTTGGCGGCCAGTTCACGCGGGTTGGTTTTCAACTGCTTGGCAGCGGCCATGACGCCATTGGCCTGATAGTCGCCGAATTCAGGGCGGGCGGAAGGCTTCACGATGGCGGAAACGGCGGCAGGCGCACCCAGTGCATGCAGCGCGGCGGTAATGCGGTCATCAAGCAGTTGGCGGATATTCATTGTTACGCTTTAGGTTGGGTCAAAACGGGGATTTTATGCGGCCTGCGGGGTAGAATCCACCCATGCAAACCATTCACTTGCAACTGCCGGATGGCCGCAGCCTGCGCTGCACGATCCGTTCCTCCCCCCGCGCCCGCTATATGCGCATGCATTTGTCTGCGGAAAAAGGGCTGGTGGTCACCCAGCCTACCGGCGTCAGCGCCCGCCAGTTGCAGCAATGGATCCACAGCCAGATGGGTTGGATTGCCGCCAACCTGCCCAAAGTTGAAGCGCAGGCGCAGTCACGGATACAAGCGCTGGTTCTGCCCGACACCATTGCGCTGCCCGCCATTGGGGAAAACCTCAGGGTTGTGTATACGCCAACGGCGCATGACAGGATCACGTTGTCCTACCGTGAAAACGCTGCGCTGCATTTGGCCGGGGCGGTGGCGGACACGCAAGCCTGCTGCCTGGCGCTGCAAGGCTGGCTGAAAGGGCATGCCCGCCAGCATCTGGGCGTCTTGCTGCAACAGGCGGCGCAGGAAACCGGCCTGCCCTACCACAGCTACCGGGTGAAAGGGCAGCAATCGCGCTGGGGAAGCTGTTCCACCCTCGGCAACATCAACCTCAATTACAAGCTGATGCTGCTGCCGCCGGAATGGGTGCGCTACACCCTGATCCACGAACTTTGCCATACGGTGGAAATGAACCATTCGCGCCGTTTCTGGGCGTTGGTGGCGCAGTTCGTGCCGGAATACAAAGCAGTCCATGCGCAGATGAAAAACGCGATGGCGCGGCTGCCGGGCTGGGTGAACGCCGGTTAAAGGTGGATGTCCGCCGCTATTTTCAGCGGACACTTGTTGCCGTTGCCGTCGATGGCCACGTAGGTGAAATCGGCTTCCGTGACCTGCCAGCGCAACTCTGTGTCACTGCTTTGCCACAGGGGTTTGATCCACACTTGCAGGTGCAGGGTGATGGAAGTCTTGCCGACTTTCTGCACCTCACCGTAGCAGCACACCACATCGCCAACCCGCACTGGGCGGATGAACTTCATGCCGTTGACCGCCACCGTCACAATCCGCCCTTTGGCGATCTCCTTGGCCATGATGCCGCCCGCGATGTCCATCTGCGCCATGATCCAGCCGCCGAAGATGTCGCCGTTTGGGTTGGTGTCCGCAGGCATGGCGAGGGTGCGCAAGATCATGGTTCCACGCGGGTGGACGGTATTGGCGTCTGTCATGTGGCACTTTCCTGATGCGCAGACAGCTTGTCAATTACGCGCAACAGCTTTTCCTTGGCAGCCTTGCCGACTTCATGCGCCGCATCGCTTTGCGCCAGCCCCAGCACGGTGACGGGATCCATAAAACTGACCACGACACTGCCCGGCGCAGACTCATACAGGATGAAATTGCAAGGCAGCAACGTTCCGGCATTCGGCTCCACCTCAATGATTTGTGACGCCAGCTTGGGGTTGCAGGCACCAAAAATGCGGTAGGGCGGGATGTCCTTGTCCATCTTGTTCTTGAAAATGGCCTGCACATTGACTTCGCTGACGATGCCCAGTTGCTCGTCCATCAGCACGGCGCGGACTTTTTCCACAACGTCGTCGAAAGAACCCTGAAGGGTAATATTGAATTCGTATGACATGAGTGTTCCTTCCTGTTGCAACGCAAAGGCGTAAGTCTAGGCCGCCACGGGCTGTGCGGGCAACGCAAAAGCGCAAACTCAGGCGTAGACGCCTTCCACTTCCACCATCAGGTCGGCGCGGCAGACATCGCCTTGCAGATACAGCACTTCCACCTTGCCTTGGGGGTTTGCGGGCGTTCCGGCCAAATAGCCTTCCAGACGCCGCCGAATCTGCGGCAAAGCGGATGGATCGTGCAAATAGACTTTCAACTGTTTCAGGTCGCGCACAGCGCGCGCGGGCAGGCCAATGGTGGCGTTGCCATGCTCCAGCAGTGCCTGCAAATTGCGCAAGGTTTCATCCAGTTGCGCCAGCGGATCGCCGACATGCAGGGTTTCATGCCCGACAATGCTGGTGGTGCCGGAAATATAGATATGTTTGCCCTGCCCCCAGTCTTTCACCGTTGCGCGCGAAAACGCCGGGCTGACCGGCCCATATTGGCGCGGATACAGGAAGGCGCTGGTCTGGCGTGGGTTTTCCAGTTGCGTCCCGGCGCTGCGGGCGGCAATGAAATACAGTTGCAAGCCAACCTGCTGTGTGCCGATGGCGGTCGCCGCAGGTGGTGAATAATCAAAATTTCCCCAGACATTGAGCGCGTCCTGCCTGCCCAGGCAAAAGGTTTGGTAACGGTTGAATTCGCCCTGTTGTGAGGTGATGGCCGGAAAATAATTCCACATGCGCAACAGGCGGGAGTAGCCGGTATGCTGCAACAGCTCGAACACATGCTGGTAAGCCATCTGGCTGGCGATGCGGAAATCGGGGAAATCCGCCTCTTCCAGCAACAGGTGCCCGAACAGGACTATGCCGTTTTCGCTGTACGTGACGCTGGCGCGCTTGCCATACCGCACCGGAACCGGACTCAGCCAGCATTCGGTTTGCGCCGCCCCCCCCACTAGCGGCAGGCCCACCTTGAACGCTGGCACATCCTGCTCCAACGCCATGGCCTTGTCGGCGAAACCAATCACCGCCAGCACATTCCGCCCCTGACTGGCAGCACCAATGTCATCGCTATCCAGCATCGTGAGGGATAAAGGCGGCAAACTGTACTGTGATGGTGTTACATTCATGTCCAGTTTCACGGAGCAGTGGCGCAAACAAAAAAGGGTTACACCGTAATGGATGTAACCCTCTGAATTTGTTGGCTCCCCGAGACGGACTCGAACCGCCGACCCAGTGATTAACAGTCACTTGCTCTACCGACTGAGCTATCGGGGAACTGTAGAGGCGCGTATTCTGCTAAATCCCCGACGAAAGGTCAAGCGATTTTTGCCGCCGCCTGCCGTAATAAATGTATTCCAGCTTCCGGCTTATGGGCGTTTTCACTGATCAGCCGCCGCCAGCCACGCGCACCCGGCATCCCCTGGAACAAGCCGAGAAGATGGCGGCTGAGATGGTTCAAGGGCGCGCCAGCATCCAGTTGCGCCTGCACATAGGGCAACAACGCCTCCAACGCCGCCTTGCGGTCATGGAAAACCGTTTCCCCGCCATAAATCTGCGCATCCACCTGCGCCAGCAACCACGGATTATGGTAAGCCTCCCGCCCCACCATTACACCATCGACATGCTGCAAATGCTGCTGGCATTGCTCCAGCGTGGTGATGCCGCCGTTGATGATGATTTCCAGCGACGGAAATTCTTGCTTGAGCTGGTAGACCCGTTCGTAACGCAAGGGCGGGATTTCACGGTTTTCTTTTGGACTGAGCCCTTTCAGCCAGGCTTTGCGGGCATGAACGATAAACGTGCAGCAACCGGCGTCCGCCACCGTGCTGACAAACCGGCTCAGACCCGCCTCTTCATCCTGCTCATCGATGCCGATGCGGTTCTTGACTGTGACAGGAATCCGCACCGCCGCCTGCATGGCGGACACACATTCCGCAATCAGCTCCGGCTCCGCCATCAGACACGCGCCGAATGCGCCTTTTTGCACCCGCTCGCTAGGGCAGCCGACATTGATGTTGACTTCATCATAGCCGTAGCCTTCGGCAATGCGGGCGCATTCCGCCATTTCCTGCGGCTCGCTGCCGCCGAGTTGCAGGGCGACAGGATGTTCAGCGGCATTGAAGCCCAAATGGCGGTCACGGTCACCGTGCAGGATCGCCCCGGTTGTCACCATTTCCGTGTACAAAATTGCCTGCCTTGTCAGCAGCCGATGAAAATAACGGCAGTGTTTGTCAGTCCAATCCAGCATCGGGGCTACGGTAAATTTCCTGTTCAGCTTCTTCATATAAGATACTTGTTTAACAATAGGGCGAACGGTTATTCCCACTAATCCGTTCACATTACACACCGGGCAATAGCAATCTGGGGGCTTCAGATGTTGGATACAGAAATCTTTATGTATTTTCTGATCGGGCTGGTCATTATCGGGATTCCATCTTTCGTTTTCTACCGCCTTGGCATGGATATTGGCGTCACCAAAGGCATCCGCAAACAACTGGTCAAGGAACTCATGGCCAATGGCATCCTGGAAGACGCCGACCTGTCGATCAGGGGCGCGCGCCGGAATTGACTCAGCGGCAAGCCGCAAGGCGATACGGCTCCGCCTGGACAGGCAGGAGAGGAAGAACCATCCATGGCTGGCTCAATGCTGGCAGACGGGACAGAACCAAGTGGAGCGCTGTCCCTGCGTGATCCGGCGGATCGGGCTTTGGCAGGCCGCGCAGGGCTGGCCCGTCCGGTCGTAAACCATCAGCTCAAGCTGAAAATACCCCGGCGACCCATCTTCACGTACAAAATCGCGCAAGGTTGTTCCCCCGCATTCAATGGCATGGGACAAAACCTGGCGGATGGCCTGCGCAAGCATGAGGTAACGTTCGCGGGATACGCGCCCCGCCGCCCGGCGTGGATCAATCCGGGCAAGGAAAAGCGCTTCGTTGGCATAGATATTACCCACGCCAACAACGATGTGGGCGCTCATAATGAACTCCTTCACGCTGACCTTGCGCATGCGTGACAGCCGGTAAAGGTGGTCGCCATCGAAACCGTCGCCTAACGGTTCCGGCCCCAAGCCGCGCAACAGGGCATGTTGCTGGGGATCTTCCTCCGTCCACAGCAAAGCACCAAAGCGGCGGGGGTCGTGATAGCGCACGGCTCTCCCGCTTTCCAACACCAGGTCGAAATGGTCGTGCTTGCGCGGTTCAAGCCCGGCATCCACGATCCGCAGGCTGCCGGACATGCCCAGATGGATCAGCGCCGTCCCTGCCTGCGCATGCAACAGGATATATTTCCCGCGCCGCGTCAGTTCATCCACCACCTGCCCTTCCAGTGCGTTGACGCCGGGGGGCACTGGCCAGCGCAACCGGGGCTGCCGCACCACGACGTTGGCGACAGTCTGCCCCCGTAACCAGGGCTCAATTCCTCGGCGGGTGGTTTCCACTTCCGGCAGCTCGGGCATGGCGTTCCTTCCTGTAGGCAAAACACAGGCGCTATGTTATACCTTCTCCTCCCACCAAGGAGGAATTCCATGAAGAAAGAAACCCTATCCATACACGCTGGCTACACCACCGACCCCACCACCAAATCCGTGGCGGTGCCGCTATACCAGACTGTTTCCTACGAGTTCGACAACGCCCAGCACGGTGCCGACCTGTTCAACCTTGCCGTGCCCGGCAATATCTACACCCGCCTGATGAACCCGACCAATGATGTGCTGGAACAGCGCGTCGCAGCGCTGGAAGGCGGCATCGCAGGGCTAGTCCTTAGCTCCGGCATGTCCGCCATCCATTACGCCATCATCAATATCGCGGAAGTCGGCGACAATATCGTCGCCACCCCACAGTTGTACGGCGGCACCTACACCCTGTTCGCCCACATGCTGCCAAAACTGGGGATTGAAGTCCGCTTTGCCGAAAATGACAGTGCTGAAGCCATCGAAAAGCTGATTGACGCCAAAACCAAGGCTGTGTTCTGCGAAACCATCGGCAACCCGGCGGGCAATATCGTCGATATTGAAAGCATCGCCGCCGCCGCCCATCAACACGGCGTGGCGGTTATCGTCGACAACACGGTGGCAACGCCGATCCTGTGCACCCCGATTGATTACGGCGCAGACATCGTCGTCCACGCGCTGACCAAATACATCAGCGGCCACGGCACTTCACTGGGCGGCATCATCGTCGATTCCGGCAAGTTCCCGTGGGCGGAACACAAAGACCGCTACCCGGTCATGAGCCAGCCGGAACCTTCCTATCACGGCGTGGTGTATACCGAGACGTTCGGCCCGGCGGCCTTCATCGCCCGCGCCCGCACCGTGCCCTTGCGCAACACCGGCTCCGCCCTGTCGCCGTTCAACGCCTTCATGATCATGCAGGGGCTGGAAACCCTGGCGCTGCGCATGGAGCGCCACTGCGACAACGCCATCGCCGTCGCCCAATATTTGCAGGGTCATCCGAAAGTCGAGTGGGTGAATTTCGCGGCGTTGGAAGGCGACAAGTACTACGCATTGGCGCAAAAGTATTTCAACGGCAAACCTGCCTCACTGATGACTTTCGGCATCAAGGGCGGCTTTGAAGATGGCGTGAAGTTCTACGACGAGCTGAAACTAATCAAACGGCTGGTGAATATCGGCGACGCCAAATCGCTGGCCTGCCACCCAGCTTCCACCACCCACCGCCAATTGACGCCGGACGAACAGCTGAAAGCAGGCGTCAGGCCAGAAACCATCCGCATCAGTGTGGGCATCGAACATATCGACGACATCATTGCCGATCTGGAGCAGGCGTTCGCCGCTGTCTAAGGCAAGCGGGAACCAGGGGGGAACAGCTTGTGTTCCCCCATCTTTCATTTCAAGGCGGCGAACGTCATCACCAATTTGCCTGCGCCGTCAAACAGCTTGAGTTCCGCGTCCGTTTTTTCCAGCTTTTCAACACCGGGCAATGCCGCCAAGTATTTGTCTTCCCAGTTGCCGCCCGCCACAAACGAAGGGCAGACAGCCTCTTCGCACTTGCGCTTGGTGGTTTCAATGCCCTTGACGCCGAACAGGGTGTCGGTCGGGTTGACAAACGTGCCGGTATAGCTATTGCAGCCGGAATAGCCCGCCACCGTGCCGTTATGGAAGCCAATGGTGATGTCCAATTTTTCCGGCGGCGCTTCATCATTCAGCTTGACCAGCCGCCAGAATGAACCATCCAGGTTGCGGTGGTAACGCTCAGGCAGCAGGCAGACGACCCCCTCCTGCACCGCATCGGGTATCGGCGGCAGTTTGGCCTCAGGCGCAGCTTTTGCCCCCGCCGCCCCTTCCGCCTGCACAGCGCCCACACCCAGCGCCAGTATGACGCAACACACGATTCCTATTTTCTTCATAGAACTCCCTCTGACATAAAACCAACCCTATCAATCTAATATGAAACGTCCTGTGCTGTCGCAACCTACTTGCCAATCTTTACCCATAAGGGGCTGGGAGTAACGCGAGGTTGATGTGGTTCCGCCATAAGGTTTGCATGCTGATGAAGTGCTGCTCGTCCTCCCGGCTGGAATAAAACCGGACATCGCCCTCCGCCGCGCTGCCCCGGCGCAATGCATGCTTGTCCAGCACCCGCATGAGCTGGTGCGTCACTGGCGTACTGGTTTCCAGCACGGTCATGCGCCCATGTGTGACGACGTGGATGGCGTCGGAAAGGAATGGGTAGTGCGTGCACCCCAGCACCAGCACATCGGCACCCGCCTCCAGCAGCGGCAGGGTATAGTGCTTGAGCAACTGCATGAGATCCTCACTGCTAAAATCCCCCGCCTCCACATGCTCGACCAATCCAGGGCAAGCTTGCGTAATCACCTCCACATGGCCAGCATGCTCCTTGATCAGCCGGTGCAGCCGTGGGCTGTTGACCGTTTGCTGGGTGGCCAGCACGCCAATCACGCCGGTTTGGGTCAGGTGCGCCGCAGGCTTGACCGCAGGCTCAATCCCCACCACCGGAATCGGCAGGGTGGCGCGCAGAAATTCAACGGCATGGACAGTCGCGGTATTGCAAGCCACCACCAGCACTTTCGCCCCCTGACCCAACAGGAACTCCGCCACCCGCTGGCTACGGTGACGGATGTAGTCCGGCTCCTTGCCGCCGTAAGGCGCATGCCCGGAATCGGCCACGTAAATCAGGTCTTCGGCAGGCAGCAGGCGGTGAATTTCCCGCAACACCGAAATTCCACCCAACCCGGAATCAAACACGCCAATGGGTAGCTGGCTCAACATGGGCTAACCGTTTTCCTGCAAAAAGCGAAGCCACGCGGCGAACAGTTCGTGGTCGGGGGAAATGACCGCCGAACGCGGCTCCAGCGCCGCCTTGAACACTGGCTCGCCCTGCAACGTACTGGCGTGACCGCCCGCTTCAGCCAGAATGAGGGTTCCCGCCGCCAAATCCCACAGTTTCATCCCGCCATGCAGGTAAATATGGCCGCGATTGGCCGCCATCCACGCCCATTCCAGCGCACAACTGCCTAGGTTCCGCTGGGAGCCGTAAGGAGGCCGCTCCACCAGCGCGCGCCGCAACGGCATGGGAATCCGTTTGAAGTCAATGATCGCCACGGCGTTGGGCAAGTTAAAGCCGCTGCTTCGGCAACGCAGCGGCTCGCCATTAAGCCATGCGCCCTGGCCTTTTTCCGCCGCAAACATTTCGTCCCGCACCGGATCGTAGGTCAGCGCCAGCACCACTTCCCCTTGCTGGATCAGGGCCAGGGAAACCGCAAACAACGGCAACCCTGCGGCAAAGTTGCTGGTGCCGTCCAGCGGGTCAAGGCACCACAACGCGGTGGATTCGCGCAGCAAACGTTGCTGTTCCCCATGCCCCATCTCTTCGCTCAGAAACGCAATTTCAGGCCATTGCTGGCGCAGGAATTCCCGGATGCGCCGGTCAGTCGCCAAATCCGCCTCCGTCAACAGGCTGCCATCCTGCTTGAAGGCAAAACCTACCCGCGCGAAACGGGGCAGGATTTCCTCCTGCGCAATTTGGCGTATTTCCGCTGTCAACACTTGCAAATCAACCCGCATCATTTAACCTACCAACAAAATTTTTCATGCTAACAATACAGGGATACCCGCCCATGGACAATTCACCGCTGTGAACCGCTTCATCAACGAAAAGGACTACTTCCACGGCAAATCGGAATGCGTCGGCGTATTGCTGGTCAACCTGGGCACGCCGGATGCGCCGGATACGCCTGCGTTGCGCCGCTACCTGAAGGAATTTTTGTCCGACCCCCGTGTGGCGGAACTGCCCCGCATCATTTGGTATCCGATCCTGTATGGCTTCATCCTCAACAAGCGCCCGGCGGCCAGCGCGCTGAAATACCGCGAGGTGTGGACAAACAATGGCTCGCCCCTGATGAGCATTTCCCTGCAACAGCAAAAGGCGCTGCAAAAGGAAATGGAGATCCGCTTTGCCGGGCCGGTCAAAATCGCCATCGCCATGCGTTACGGCAACCCATCCATCCAGTCCGGCCTGCTCAAGCTCAAGGAAGGCGGGGCGCAACGCATCCTGATCCTGCCGTTGTATCCGCAATATTGCGCCGCCACCACCGCCAGCACCTTCGATAAAGTTTTCGACGAACTCAAGCGCTGGCGCCGGATGCCGGAATTGCGCCTGGTCAGCCATTACCATGACCACCCCGGCTATATCAGCGCATTGGCCGACAGCATGCTGCGCCATTGGGAAAGCCACCCGCGCGGGCAAGTGCTGCTGATGTCTTTCCACGGCATCCCCAAACGCAGCCTGCTGCTGGGCGACCCCTATTATTGCGAATGCCAGAAAACCGCCCGGCTGCTGGCGGAAGAACTCAACCTCAGGGCGGGTGAATACCGGGTCACGTTCCAGTCGCGCTTCGGCAAGGCTGAATGGCTGCAACCCTATACCGACAAAACCCTGCAAGCGCTGCCCGGCGAAGGCGTCAAAAATGTTGATGTCATCTGCCCCGGCTTTGCCGCCGACTGCCTGGAAACACTGGAAGAAATCCAACAGGAAAACCGTGTTTGCTTCCAACAGGCAGGCGGGGAAAACTATCATTACATCCCCGCGCTCAACGCCAGCGCCAAACACATCCAGACGCTGGCCGACCTCATCCAGCAACATACCCAAGGCTGGCCAGAAACCGCCACACACTGGAATGAAGCATCGCAGCAAAAACGGGCGGAAAAAACCTTGCAACGGGCCATCGGCAAAGGAGCAAAAAAATGAAGGTAGGGCTAATACTGATTGGTGATGAACTTCTCAGCGGATTGCGCCAGGACAAACACATGGCGGCCATCATCGGCATCCTGCAAGCACGCGGCCTGCAACTGGGGTGGGTACGCATGATTGGCGATGACTGGGAACTGCTGGTGCAAACCTTGCGCGAAACCCTACAAAGCGCTGAAATCGTATTCAGCTTCGGCGGCATCGGAGCCACGCCGGATGACCTTACCCGGCAGGCCGCAGCCGCCGCATCAGGCCGCCGCTTATGGCGCCATCCGCAAGCCGCCGCATTGATCGAAAACCGTTTTGGCGAAGGCGCTTACCCTAACCGCATCCGCATGAGCGACCTACCGGACGGTTGCATCCTGATCCCCAATCCTGTCAATCAGATTCCTGGTTTTAAACTCGGCAATCACCACTTTGTTCCCGGCTTTCCCGACATGGCCTGGCCAATGGTGGAATGGGCATTGGATACATTCTATCAACCCTATTTCGAAACCAGCCCGGCCGTGGAACAGCGCTGGTTGCTACGCGAGGTGATGGAAAGCGAACTGATTCCCATGATGGAAGAATTGCTCACCACATTCCCGGATGTGCGGCTTTCCAGCCTGCCCAGCACCACGACCCGCCGTCAGATCGATTTTGGCCTCAAGGGCAAAGCGGCGGCGCTAGAGCCAGCGGCCATATGGTTCAAAGCGCGCATGCAAGCTGACAAAATCAGTTGTGAACAGCTGCCATGAATGCTTTTCCACTGCGCCTGCTTGCCCCCAAACACTGGCTGACGTGGGCAGGTGTTGGCTTGTTGTTTGTAGTAGCGTGGCTGCCTTGGCGAGCACGGCGTTGGCTGGGCAAACGTTTGGGCGCTTGGCTTTACCGCCACAATCACAAGCGCCGTCACATTGTGCTGACCAATTTACGCCTATGTTTTTCTCATTTGGATGAGCCCCAACGCGAAGCAATGGCACAAGAACACTTGCAGGAATACGCTTGCGCCCTGCTTGACTACAGCGTGCTATTCTTCCGTTCCCGACACTGGCTTTACCAACGCATTCACATAGACGGACGCGAACACATTGATCGCGCCATTGCAGCACAGCAAAATGTCATACTGTTGGTGGCTCACTCTGTATGGTTGGAATTCGCTGGAAGCGCTTTAGGAGAACATTACCGAATAACTGGTTTCTATAAACCTTTCAGCAATCCGATCGTCAACTGGTTGGTTGCCCGTAGCCGTCTGCATGACGCCGAGGTCATTGTCTCACGGGAGGAAGGCATGATGAAGCTGATCCGGACACTTGAACCGGGACGACTAATGTTTTTTCTTCCAGATGAAGACCATGGCGAAAAATATTCAGTATTTGCTCCCTTTTTCGGCATACCCAAAGCCACACTGACCACACCAGCCCGCCTAAGCAAACTCACAAATGCGGTGGCGCTGCCGGTTATCGCCTATTTTAATCAACGGGATGGTCGTTATCACATTACTGTTTCATCACCATTGCCAAACTACCCATCAAAAAGTGAAAGCCAGAACGCCGAAAATCTGAATATGGCTCTACAACAACTGGTCGAAGCTCACCCTCCCCAATATATGTGGGTGTTAAGACTATTCAGAAGCCGTCCGGCAAATGAAGAACCCTTTTATTAATTTTTACTTACAAACTGGGCTGGCACCATGACAACAGAGACTTTGTCGTAGGTTAACCCCTCAATACTTTTTTCAACGATCATTTTAATTTCCGACTTCATATCTTCTAAACGGTAAGCCGGATTATACTTAATAAATACGGATGCAGAGGAAGGTTTGATCTCTTCATTGGCCGGATTGTTTTCCGGCAATACAACATGTACCCGAGCCACCAACACACCATCAATTTGTGACAGGGTTTCCTGAACACTTTGGGATAAAGCAAAAATAAAACGAGCCCGCTCTTCCAATGGAGAAGAAATTAGTCCTTCTTTTTTGAAAAGCTCACCAATGGTGGCGACTTTTTCTTTGGGGTAGCCGTACTCTTTTAGAATAGTAACTGCCTGAGGAATTTGAGAATCATCAACATACAGATAATAGGTGCCTGCTTTCTTATCAACGGTCTTTTCTGCAGAAATTTTACTATTCAGCAAAATAGATAGCATACTATTAGCATCGTTTTCCGGCAAATTACTATACAATTCGCTTTTACACCCAGTTAACAACATCAGCAGTGAAATACTGACATAAGGGAGAATTCCTTTATTTATCGTTATCATTATAATAATGGCCTCGTATTGCAATACTAGCCGGCGGCACGGAATAATGTCTTAAACCCTTGAGAAACCAAACTAACCGCCGCAGTGACAATATGCATTTTGGAATCCCACATCTGCATGTTTGCACCCCACCGGGTTAACATACGTTGATAATCAGAAGATGCGGATAACGTTTCCCGCGTACTTTTAACATTATCTTGAAGTGTCTGAGCAAAGTCTTTATCTGCACTGACAGCAGGGTACGTCCGCATATCACTCTGCGAAGAATTGCTCTGAGCCAAATAATCTGTGAAGCGCGGCATATTATCAAAACGCGATAACATGTCATGATAACCAGCATCGATATCTGCGGCCTTGTTAATCAGCAGAGTTTTAAAATCAACCGACTCTGAACCCTCCGCCTTATTCAGTTGTAAAATGGGTGTTTCCACCTTAGAAGGATTGACTTCTTCCGAGGTTCCATGCTTCAGAATATCATCAAATCTTTTAACATCGCTCATGGAAGCAGTTGGCAGCTGTTGTAAGCCTCCCGCCCCCAGAGAAGATGACATATTAACCAATGCGCCAATATCCATTGTTTTCTTCCTAACTATTCAGGTATGCGCTAGCAATACTGCGTTCATCCTGATTGCCCAACCTCATAACTTCTTCAAAAAATGCTTTGGCCTCATCAACTTCCCCTTTTTGAGAGAGGGCAATACCCAAGAAGCATTTTGCACTCATATGCTCAGGTTCCAATTGCAAAATCTGATTGCGCAAAATATCAATGGCATAGTCATAATCACCTGCGTATACCTTGGCAATTGCCACACCCATTTTGATTGGTATTTGCTCAACGCCAATGGCTTCAACGCCCTCCATAATCAGTTGAGAACGCTTGATATCCCCTTTGAAACAAGCCATATAGCCCGTCTGAGACATTAATTGCAATAATTCTACGCTCGCTTGCATATTTCTTTCCCCAAAAACGGCGCCATGAAATATCATGACGCCGCCATTTTGAACAATACTCGTCAAATGAATAGCGTTAAGCCAATTGCTTAACCGTTAGCCATACTTTGAGAGATTTGATTGGCAATGTTCTTGATTTCACTGGATGCACCCCGAGAAACTGCTTGCTCGGAACTTTCAGAGTCATGTTGGATGCTAGCCTGCGTCATTTGCATGTTTGCGTCAGAGGCAGCCTGAAGCGTACTTTGAACATTGCTGACCGAAGTGGACAGTGCTGAAGTAAGATCCATTTGAAATTCTCCTTCAATATTAAAAATAGATAATAAACAATAAACGGATTCCCGATGTAGAAACATCAAACGCAGAGAATCCAAACTTCCATTTACACATTGCGTTCCATGCAATTTCTGGACAACCCACTACTGATGAGCCTGCGTCCAAAACTGCTCAACAACCTCGCAACTTGCTTCCAATGCCATCAAGAATTTATTCAATCGCTCATACTCAACAGGAGTCACACCCTGATTTAGCTCAGAACGCACTTCCGATGCCGCTTGATTGAACTTATCAAGAAGGTCAGCTTTGTATATTCCTGATGTATCATCCTGAAGATTTTGTTCAATGAACAACATTGCCATTATTTTTTTCCTCAATGCCATAATAGAAGGGTATGTCCACCCCGTTATTCGTTAACACCACATGATCAGGCTTGATGGATTTGACGAAATAATTTTCACCCAGTGCCGAGCCTTCCATATATTTTTTTCCATCCTTGGCTACCAGAAATGGCACTTTACCGACGCTCACGCTCCTAATGGCCAACCTAATACGGTTACGTACATCCGTCACTTCCAAGACAATTGCCGGGCCATTTTTATGAACATCAAGAAACTCATCCCGCATGGCCTTTAACTTTTCAATTTCCAGCTGGGTAAGTTCGCCATTGACTATAACTTTCTTTCCATCAGTAGTGGCCTGGATACGGCTGGAAAGCCCTTTTTTCTCGATGAGCTGCACAAAGCTCGCCAAATAACTATCCATTGATTGCAGGGCTTCATCCGCCACACTGCGCACGCCACCCACATCATTCAAGATACTTGCACGAACCTGATCCCAGGCTGCCGTTTTACTGACAAAGCCCTCTGCAACCAACTCCCCACCAGCCTTGCCTGGCTTGATCACAACCTTTGGCTCCCCCATCGCACGACAAATCATACTGGCGTTATCCACCATCTCATCCTGCGCCCAAATACGCAGCCTAGTATTGATGTTCGCCCCTTGAATCCTGCTCAACAGCTCATTGCGTTCTTCTGCTGAATGCGTATAGCCCTCCACACTGACTGAGCCGTCTGTCTCATTTATCAGCTTGAAGTCCCGCTGTCCCAGCTCATCCATCAATGTGGCAGCCCGCTTCTCTGCTGGTGCCAACATCCCAAAACTCTCCAGTAAACGGTTGAACTGAGGTGCCCAGTAAATCAAGTTGGCAAGCAGCAACAGCCCCAGCCCAAGCATCAACCAAACCCGCCCACTCCAACCGGCCTTCGCTGGCGGCTTGACAGGCATTGCCTTCATCTTTTTCTGCCCAGCAGGTGATTCAGCTTTGTCGGCCGCCTGCTTTTTAGGGTCGGCGGCTCTGGAAACTGCAGTGCTTTCTGTTACGGATTTGCTGGTTGCCTTTCTGGCGTCAGTCACCTGAAACTCAACTTTACCCAACCTGACTGTCTGGAACGCCAGCAAATCCACACTTTCCTCCGCCATTTCCGCCCCATCAACAAATACGGGACGCGCCAATGGCTGAAGTGTGATGCTGCTTGGCGTAATCAACAACTGGACATGTTGGTCTGCAATATTCTCATCATGCAGAATAATGTCGCTATTCATCGAGCTTCCAATAACCAGGCTGCCTGTTTTTAACCTGACAACAGCGCCCGCATTGAACCCGTTTAATACTTTTAGAATGAAAGACGTGTGCTGGACTGCCATTTATTCGGCCTGTTTTTTGTGATTAACCACATCAACCACATCAAATCCAGGAAACTTCTCATCGGTTTTGACATCCCAAGCGGCTCCCAGGCCGCCTACTGGATCTTCCGAACTGAAATTCACCACGCCATTCTTGTCTTTCCAGCGATAAATTTGGCGACGGCTTAACTCTTGTGTATCCATGACCTTCGCCATCTCCAGCACCGAACTGATAAAACGTTCCGGCCCAGTGAAATAAATGATGTTGTCGACTTCGGAAATTTCCCACTGGAACCGGTCATCCAACACCTGAAGACGCTTCAGGGCATTGGTAAACTCCTGTGGGGACATTTTTTTCATGCTGACAGAGCCTGTCTGCACCTCATCTTCCTTGTAGACGAACAATGACTCCTTGTCGTAATACCAAATCAACCCATAATTTTTAACCATATCATTGAAGATGTCCTCCGGCGTCCGCTCCTGTACATGCAAACTGACGACATCCTTAATCTTGGGGCTCACTACAATAGGAATATCTTGTTGAGCAACCAACGTCTTTAACAAATCACTCAAGGATTCCTGGTCTGCAAAATGCGAATACTTCTCCGCCTTCCAAGGAATGGGCGCGGCAATAGATGCAGACACTACAAACAACAACAGTAGCGCCCCCCATCGATACCCCAAAATTGTTTTATACATAGCCACACACTTCCTGGGCAGACAAGACATCTCCCTAGGGTTATCGATTTGCCCACATACATCCAGCACCAGAATGATAAACGCGGAAGATTCACTCCTTAGTGGATCACATCCAGACATCGCCATGTTGGTTATCCGACAATATCGTCCTTTTATCCTTGTACTCCCAACCCTTGCCAGCACAGGTAACTTAGGATTTGGCGACAGCCATTGTTTCGCAATTCGGGAGCATCCAGGATGCCAACATATATCTCCATCCCTACCAGCGCTCAGGAAACCTTTACAGCATCCCCCTCCCTCCTGAGCGACACCGCAGCAGGAGACACCCAATCCAGCAGGGAAAGCAACGTTGGCACACCCGCAACCGGTTTGGTTGGGCTTGCAGTTCTTCCCTTGATCTCGCAACTGTTGCAACAGTTTAGCCAACAACAGGACAACTTAGACAATAACACCCCACAAACACCCGCCAGTCCGGAAACTCCTGAGCCGGAGCCAGTGGCATTGACTGACTCAGAGCAACAACTCCTGAACGGGCTTTATGCCGCTGATGGCAGCGGAGCCATTGCGGCCAAAAATGTTGTCGTCCTGAATGGGGCCAACACCGATCAACGCCTGAACGAAGGCGACACCCTGATTGTCCAAGGCGCTGATGGCAACGAAATACTCCACAAAACGCTGACAACAGCTGACCTGTATGACCTGCGTTTCCGTGAAAGCATGCTTGACACAGTGTCATCCATCGGTAGCGGCTGGGAATTCAGTGAAAACCTAGTGCATATCAAGGGCACTGAACTAACGCAGCCGGAGACCCGTGCCTACACCACCAGCGGTGGCCAAACCTCAACCGAGACGGTATTGGAACGGAATAACTTTTGGGAGGTAGTGCAACGCGGCTCCAATCGCTATTTACTGATGCGTGAAACAGATAACTCAGGCAATGCAGTGCTTCCATCCGACGCCATCAACGATATTTTCGACAATCGCCAAAACTATGCCTTTGACTGCGCAACGCCAATGCGCCTGTTAAACCTGAAAGCAACCCTGGACACCATTGGCGTGGACGACTTCAATGGCCATGCAGGCCGCTTGTTGCTGTCTTCCTGGTATGACCAACACGATGCATCCGGCTTTGATGGTGGCTTCATCACCACCGTACGCACTGCGCAAGCCGGGGAAATCAACGTAAACGGCGTCAGTAACCTGAACGGTGAATCAGCTTTATTCGATCCAACCAAAGGCGATACCCTGACACCAGGGGCGGTCTATTACTTCGACTTGCCCGGCGACAAGCAATCAGCATCACAAGGATGGAACGCAGTCTATATCGGGCGCAATGAAGACGGCACATACCGTTTCTGGAGCACCAATATCGGCACAGTCAATGTCCACTTCCAAGGCAGCTCATGGCTCCCGGAAGGCACATTTGACGGTTACTATCTAGGTGCCATCAACGCCACCCCGAACACAATACGCCTGCAAGACTGGGATGCTGACCGCTCAGTCTAATATTGCCACCGCACAACCCAAACAAGATTGCACTCTACTGAATGTGACCGCAGACTTACGCCCTGATACCGCCAGTTTTCAACCGTAAACCACTGCCTTGTTGTTCCGCATGGACAACATTTCAGGATAACAATCATAATGGGAAACCCGCAGATTCGTTTCACGCCAATCAAGCTACCGGCTCAAGCCTCCTATGAGGCTCGCCTGAACAATATCTTGTTGAACAAGACAACTGGATTCGGCTTTTCCCTGGATGATGAACAACTGTTCCATTTCCAACTACAGCCAGGCGACCTCAGCATCCAACATGCTTGCCCCGTCAGTTTGACCCTGGAAATTGGCAACACCACAGCAGGTTTGTGGCTTTCTGGCTGGCCGATGGAAGAGCAAATACGCCAATTTGTCCCACACGGCTTATTACGGGAGCTACCCGAAAACCTCGCCATCAGCATCATTGAAAATGCCCTCACCCCTCTCTTGCAAGAGGCAGAAAAGGCGCTAGAACTGAAAATTAGCATCCAATCCACTTCCGCTGAACCGCACAGTCCGCTATATGCCATGCCACTTGGCTTCAGGATGCAAACCGTCCTCCAAAAAAATAATGCGCCCATATTTACAGGCTTTGGATTATTGCTACTGGATCCGCAGCTTTACCCTTATCTGCAGGAACGGCTCGGGCACTGGCCATCGGAAACCAACCTGGATTGGGATGAACACCACACCCCTTTGCGATTAGAAATTAGCCGTATCATTTTTTCCATGCAGGAGGTCAACCAGTTAGAACCTTCCGACCTGATTCTTCTGGAGGAAACCCGATTTGTAGAGGATGGTCTGCTCAGGTTACGTCTGGATTCGGGCTATTATTGCGAGGCCACGCTCAACCGGACACAACAATCAAACCTGACCGTCAATAGCGAGTGGATGCCCATGAGTAATAACGAACAAAAACAAAATATCGAACACATCAGCCAGATACCCGTACAGCTTTCTTTTGACCTAGGAGAAAAAACCCTCTCATTTAATGAAGTCCGGCAATTGCATCCCGGTTACATCCTGGAACTAGGCAAAAGTCTACCCGAAATTGTACAGATACGTTCCCAGCACCGTTTGATTGGAACAGGAGAATTGGTTGAAATCAATGGACGGGTAGGTGTGCGCATCCTCAACCTGTTCAACAAAAAAGCCAAGGCCAGCCAATAAATGGACAGCTTCCCCAATCCAGTCATATTACTGGCAGCCCTTACCTTACTGGGGCTGGCACCATTCCTCGCCATTATGGTCAGCTCATTTGTCAAGTTGACGATTGTCATGCATATTATCCGCAGCGCACTTGGCCTACAGCAGGAACCGCCTAACATTGCGGTTAGCGGAATCGCCATTATCCTATCCATTTACATCATGGCTCCGGTCGCCATGGAAACCTACGAAATATTCAATACCCACGGCATTTCCATTGAGGATATCCGCAATCCTTTGCTGCCAGAAGCCCTGCAAAATAGCACAAAACCATTGCAACAATTTCTCACCAAACATTCCAGCGAAACTGAAAGGCAGTTCTTTGTTCAAACCACGCAAAAAATATGGCCGGAAAAATATGCAAAGGAAATTACCACTGATCACCTACTGGTATTAACACCCGCTTTCATGGTCAGTGAACTGACCACAGCGTTTCAGGTCGGTTTTCTGCTTTATCTGCCCTTTGTGGTCATTGACCTTATTATCTCCAACCTCTTAATTTCCATGGGCATGATCATGCTGTCGCCAATGGTGATCTCGCTGCCATTCAAACTGCTGCTATTCGTCCTGGTAGATGGATGGTCGCGCCTCATCCACGGTCTGATCCTGAGTTATTGACGCCATGAACGAAACTGAAATCATCCATAACACCTCACTGGCCATGCAACTCATCCTGTACCTGTCAATGCCTTCCATTCTGGCTGCGACAGTGGTTGGCTTGGTCGTTGGCTTGCTGCAAGCGCTGACCTCCATTCAGGAACAAACACTTCCACATGGCTTCAAACTGATCGCAATCATGTTCGCCATTGCTGCGACAGTGCGCTGGATGGGGCCGGAACTGATCTCCTTCATGCAAAATGCCTTTGACCAGATCCCCCTGATAAAGCACTACTAATGGATCTACCAACCATCCAGAGCTGGCTGTTGGCATGGGCGTTCACCGCCCCAAGGGTATTGGTCACATTTGCACTATTGCCTGTCCTGACCGAGCCGGTTCTTCCCAGCACCTTACGTAACGGCATCATTCTTATATTATCGATGTTCGTCCTGCCATTGACGCATGAACAGTTTCTTAACATTAAGCCAGACACCCTCAGCATGCTCGGCATTATGGTCAAGGAAGGGGTGTTGGGCTTATTGCTTGGCTATACCCTGAGCATTCCATTCTGGGCCGTCAAGGCCGCAGGTTTCTTGATAGACATGCAGCGCGGCGTTATGAGCAGCCTGTTCTTTTCCCAAATGACCGCTGACATGGTGTCTCCGCTGGGTAATCTGTTCAACATGTTTCTGACCACCCTGTTGCTGGTGTCAGGCGGATTTCTGGTGCTGTTGAAAACCTTGTTCCTCAGCTATCAGACTTGGCCAATTGACCAGTTCTTTCCACAGATCAACCTGGAGGTTGCCTCATTCTTCCTCCAGCAACTGGATTTGCTCCTCTACACCAGCCTCCTGTTGGCAGGGCCATTGATAGGCATCATGTTCCTGATTGATTTCGGCACCGGCTTGGTCGGGCGCTTCCTTCCACAGCTGAACGTTTTCCTGATTACCATGCCAATCAAAAGCGGCCTCACTTTTTTCGTGCTGGCGCTGTATATCGAACTGATCGCAAAATATCTCAAGGATGGCTTTTTCAGCATGGGCGATAACCTAAAAATCCTGGACGCCTTGTTACGATGAGTGGCGACAGCTCCCAGGAAAAAACCGAACAGCCGACCTCGCGCAAACTGGAAAAAGCCCGCGAAAAGGGTCAGGTGGCGCAAAGTAAAGATGTCCCCTCCGCACTGATTATGCTGTTCACTGTGCTGTATTTTTTCCTGGCCTGGAATTGGATAGTGGAACAGTTCAAGGAAATGTTTTACGCCATACCGCAATTATATGCCCTAAGTTTCCCCCAGGCGCTGGGAATCGGCCTCAAGCTCATGCTGGAAAAATCCCTGATGACCATTGCCCTACCCTTTGCATTCATGACAGTAGTTGCTGGCATCCTGGGCCATATCATTCAGTTTGGCTTTTTATTTTCACTCGACCCGATAATTCCCCGTCCAGAAAAGATCAGCCCTTCCAGCGGCTTCAAACGGATGTTTTCCGCAAAACAGTTTGTAACCACGCTGATTTCCCTGCTCAAAACCCTGATTGTGGCCGCCGTCTTGCTGATAGTGGTGCGCACCGGCATCAGCGAATTGGTGCATGCCCTTGAACAATGCAATGTGGAATGCCAAAAAAGCGTTGTTGAACACCTGACCCGCCAGCTTATCCTGTATATCCTGCCACTGCTGCTGTTCATGGCCGTCCTGGACTTCCTGTTCCAGCGCCAACAGTTCACCAAAGACCAACGTATGACCAAGGAAGAGGTCAAGCAGGAAATGAAAGATATTTTTGGCGACCCCCATGTTCGTGGTGCCCGTCAAGGCATCCGCCGCGAATTGGCTGAACAAGACATTCAGAAGCGTATCCGCACCGCCCGCCTGCTCATTCTTGACATGGGCATGGCTATCGCCCTGCAATATGAACAAGGCGTCATGCCATTGCCAATCATCGTTGCTATCGGTAAAGGCAATATGGCGCGAAAAATGGTGGAAATCGCCACCGCCGAAAACGTGCCTTTAGCCAGCGATCCTGCACTTGCACAGGAATTGGCTGACAAAGGTAAAATTGACCAATATATTCCGGAAACCACCATTAGCAAGATAGCGCAATTACTGCGCCAAACTAATACCAAAAAATAGCGCCAAACCAGGATAAGCGCGCCGAATTTTACGATGGGCAAGCCTTACCTGCAGAACACTTCTACCTATAATGGACGCACTATGGAACAAGACAATCATAACAAGACATTCATCCAGCGGATGCAAGACTGGTGGAACGGGTTAAGGCAAATCAACTTGCGGGCACAGGCGCATTACACCGTTTTTCGCACCACCCAAAATATAAAAAACAAAAACGGCTTTGTTAAACAGTATCAGAACCGTTTTATGGCGGGGTGGGAAAAATGGCTGGGTATAGGCGCTGGCGTAACCGGCTTATTGATGCTGTTAAGCCCCGACAGCCTATGGCGTTGGCAATTTTTCCTGATATTGCTCGCTGTGTTATGTGCGCCTTTACTAACCGACTTTTGGAGTGAACTCACAAGAGTTTTTACCGAATACCCTGGCAAACAGTTCATTGGCCAAGTCATCACGCTGGAACAACCGATCGTGGATGGCTTTGGCGGCATCCGTTTAGATAACCAAGACTGGCAATTGGCAGGTGTTGACTGCGCCGCAGGTTCAAGCGCCAGAATCATCGCCGTCAAAGACCGGACATTATACATCACGCCCATTAACCGGCCTGCATAGCACCATCAAAACTCAGGAGTGGCTTTTCCATGCAATCCACCCGATCACAAGATTTTCTCAGCGCACTGACGCGGCGCAGCGATGTGGCGTTAGCATTGTTACTGGTGGCCATCATCGCGATGATGATCCTGCCAATGCCGACCCTGGTGATCGACATATTGATCGGTTTGAACATGAGCATCGCCATCCTGCTAATGATGCTGGGCATTTACATTTCCCACCCATTGGCGATTTCTTCCTTCCCATCCATTTTACTGCTGACCACCCTGTTCCGGCTGTCGCTTGCCATCGCCACCACCCGGCTGATCCTGTTGGAGGCGGATGCCGGTCATATCATCCAGACCTTCGGGGAATTTGTGGTGGGCGGCAACCTGATTGTCGGTTTGGTTGTCTTCCTGATCATCACGATCGTCCAGTTCATTGTCATCACCAAAGGCTCTGAACGTATTGCAGAAGTCAGTGCGCGCTTCTCCCTAGACGCGATGCCTGGCAAACAGATGAGTATTGACAGTGACCTGCGGGCGGGCGTCATCACCATGGCGGAAGCCCGCCATCGCCGTGAAAATTTGGAAAAGGAAAGCCAGCTATACGGCGCGCTTGATGGTGCCATGAAATTTATCAAAGGTGACGCCATCGCAGGCATGATCATTATTTTGGTCAATATCCTCGGGGGCCTGGCAATCGGCACGATGCAACGTGGCATGGCGATGGGCGACGCACTGCAACTCTATTCCATCCTGACTATCGGTGATGGTTTGGTTTCCCAAATACCCGCACTGTTTATTTCCATCACGGCAGGCATTATTGTGACCCGTGTGCGGGCAGAAAATGACAATAATCTTGGCGCCGACATTGGCGGACAAATGTTGGGCCAACCCAGTGCGCTTCTGGCAGCAGCTGGCATTGTGGGTGCAATGGGGCTGGTTCCTGGCTTTCCAACAGCTGTTTTCCTATTCCTGGGCGCACTGATGGGCATCACTGGCATGACTTTGCGCAAAGTACAAACCCAATTGGAATTCGCTGACGCCGAAGTCACCACCGTTATCGGGCAGGAAGATGCGGGCAAATCACCCCAATTGACTGCGGCGACCGACACCAAGCTGGCGCTGGAAGATATGTCACCCCTATCACCCGTTTTGGTCGAATTGCCTGAACAAGCCAGAACCCTGTTTTCTGTAGAAACCCTAAATCAGGACTTTATGCGCATTCGCCGCGAATTCTATCAGGATATGGGTGTTCCACTGCCTGGCATTAGCTTACGTTTGTCCTCCCGACTGGAGCCTGACGCCTACCAAATCGCCATTCGCGGCGTCCCAGTTGCCCATGGGAAACTCAAACCAGCGTTGCCCGACCCTGAAGCGCCCAAGCCTGCGGAAGACAAAACCAGAGCCGAGCTGGTCGCTAACCCGCGGGAAACACCGGATAATATCCGGCTAATTAGCCTCCATCTTGCCTATGTGTTGCGCAAACAAGCCGCCGAATTCATTGGCATCCAGGAACTTCACACCCTTTACAGCAAACTGGAGCAGGCTGGCTACCTGGAACTGGTGCGGGAAGTGCAGCGCGCCGCCAACGCCTCCAAAGTGTCGGATGTTTTCCGCCGCCTGCTGAATGAGGGCGTCTCTATCCGTGATTTGCGGCAAATACTGGGCACATTGGTGGAATTTGGTGAAGCTGAGAAAGACAATGGCATGCTGGCCGAACGGGTGCGCATCGGCCTGAAACGTCAATTGTCCTATTCCTTTACCAATGGAACGGGCGTCCTGCCCGTCTACATGTTTCCTCCAGAAACAGAAAAACTGTTGCAAAACAATATGCGCCAGACACCTAACGGGGTGTTCTTCTCGCTTGACCCCGCCGCCGCCGACCGTTTCACCAATACCTTGCGCGAGCTGGAAGCGGAGCACGCCAAAGACAAAGTCCGCCCTGTCATCCTGACCAACGTGGATTTGCGGCGGCATATCCGGCGGCATATTGAAATCAACTTCCCCGACTTGCCAGTCATCTCAGTGCAGGAACTCACGCCGAATGTTTCCCTTAATCCAGTTGGCGAGGTGCGTTTGACATGAGCCTCCGCACACCTCTCAGCCATGTCACCGACAAAATGCGCGCCTCACTGCTGAATTGCCAACCGCTGCTGCTGCATGGCCGCATCGTGCAAGTCACGGGAACCGTCGTCCGGGCTATCGTCCCACGGGTCAAGCTGGGGGAACTCTGCATTCTCAGGAACAGTGGCGATAGCCGCGAAATACCGGCGGAAGTTATCGGCTTTGAACAAAATATTGCCCTATTAGCCCCTATCGGCGATATGCAGGGCGTCTCCGCCCACACACAAGTCATTACAACCGGCAAGGTTCTGGAAGTCGGCGTGGGCGAAGGGCTGCGCGGCTGTGTGCTGGACGGCATCGGCAGGGTGCTGGACAGTCGGGGACTGGCACCTCCGGAACCTGAAGAACATTATCCTATCTACGCCTCGCCTCCCGACCCATTGGCGCGCAACCGGGTCGACACCCCTTTGTCGTTGGGCATCCGCTCACTGGACGCCTTAATCACCTGCGGAATTGGCCAACGTATCGGCGTCTTCGCTGGGGCAGGTGTCGGCAAAAGCTCGCTGTTGAGCATGCTGGTCACACACGCTGACGTAGATGTTTACGTTGTGGCGCTGATTGGCGAACGCGGGCGTGAAGTCCGTGAATTCATCGAGGAATCGCTCGGTGAAGCTGGCATGAAAAAAACCATCCTGGTGGTGGCAACTTCTGATCGCCCAGCAATTGAACGCCTCAAAGCCGCCTACGTCGCCACCTCTGTCGCCGAATATTTCCGCGACAAGGGCAACAATGTATTGTTGCTGATGGACTCGCTCACCCGCTTCGCCCGCGCCCAACGTGAAATTGGTCTGGCGGCCGGGGAAACTCCTGCCAGACGCGGTTTCCCGCCATCTGTCTTCTCAGAATTGCCCAAACTGGTGGAGCGTGCGGGCAATTCCAGCCAGGGCTCGATCACTGCTTTCTACACTGTCTTGGTGGAAGGCGATGACATGAGCGACCCGATCGCAGACGAAGTGCGCTCGCTACTGGATGGCCACATCATGCTGTCGCGCGACTTGGCGGCAGCCAACCACTATCCGGCGGTGGACATCCTCGCCAGCCTTAGCCGTATCATGCCGCAACTGGTCAGCCAGCAACACCGCGCAGCAGCCTCCCATTTGCGCAACCTGCTGGCCAAATACAAGGAAATCGAGTTCCTATTGCGGGTCGGCGAGTACAAACATGGCTCTGACCCCCTGGCTGATGAGGCCATCCGCAAGATGGATGAAATCCAGCGTTTTCTCAAGCAGCCCTCCCACGAATATTCCGCCTTTGACACTACGGTCAACTGGCTGACACAACTGGCAGGATAAGCAGCATGAGCCTGGAACAACTTAAGCGAATCCGCTCCCGCCGTATGGAACAACGTTTTATTGAGCTACAGGAACAGCGCCGTATTTTGGCCGCGCAAGAACTGTTAATACGGAGCAAGGAGCGGGAACTGGCCGAATTCGCCCAGTGGCGGCTACAACATCAGGAAACCCTATTTGCCAACCTGAAAAACCAGCCATTTGCCCCACAAGCATTATTTGATTACCAGAAAACCCTGGAACAACTGCGCTTGCAGGAAGAACACCTGCAAGCCGAACTGGCCGCCACCTACAAGGGATTGCAAACTGCCGAATCACAAGTTCAACTTGCCCAGCAAAAGTCCAGCGAGGCCAACCTAAAGCTGGAAAAGCTGAAAGAGATCATCAACCTCCAGGACGTAAAAAACTCGTCCGAAGAACCTGCTCAATAACCTGTACCTGCTGCTCCAAGCCCGCATTCACAATGCCAAGGTCAGATTCGAGAATACAGCCGTCTTCCGCCACCTGATCATCGCCCACGACCTCCAAGCTGGTAAAACGGTGAGGGATGTTGTCCAACTGCTCAGAAATGGCCGACTGCATATTGGGATGTACTCGGATAACCAATTTGTGGCTGCCGCGCACTAACTCCAGCCCTCCCCGCACTGCTTGCCGAACACGCTCTTCCAGATCAATCCCAGCAATGACCTTGCGGATTGCATTCGTCACCACGTCCACCAGCTCCCCTTCCAACATCATCAGGGAGTCATTGACCCTCCCCGTAAACAACGTCATTTTTTCCGCTGCTTCCTGATTGGCGCGCTCTCTCCCTTCTTCCAAGCCTCGCTTGATCGACTTGCCCAGCGCCACCGAAGCGACTTCCTCCCTCCGCCGATGATGCTGTTCCAGATCAGACAACAGGTGCTCGTAATCCACCAGTTGTTCATAATCAGCTGCTTTCAGCACGCGCTGGCCTGCGCGGATTTGCGACTCGACCGGCTTAATTGAAAAGAATTTTGCCATCGCTATTAACCCCCATTTTGATTTCAATCGCCACTTTCTGCACCAAAACCGCACATTCGGAAGCCAACGCATCCAGCTCACGCCCACGTCCGGCATGGCGCTTCCACAACACATACCACTCACGCTCCAGTTTGTAGATCACCCGCTTCCAAAAGGCAGGCGGGTACCCGGCGAAAGCTGCCCGCAGGCATAGCATTCCCGCCAGTATGAAGCGCTTTTTCAGCCCCATGTGAGTCGGAAAACTGATTTCCGCCGTCACATTATGGTTCACCATCGGAGCACGCTGCTGCAGAAAGCGGTACAAATCGTCCCCCAACACATTCTGTATACGGGCAATATCTTCACGGGTCACAATCCGCCGCAAAATTTTGAAATGAAACACCGCCCCCATACACAAGACCAATTGTTCAAGCTCCTGTCCACGCCATAGCGCCAACCGTGACAAGGGTTTGCTGAAATCAAAAAAAACGCTGTTCTGCAAGCCCAAACGCTGCATCATATGCTGCACCAGATGACCCTCGCCCCGGGGCTGCGCAAACAGCTTCTGCAACACTTTCCCCTCCGGCATGGTGTCCAGCCAGCTGGAGTGAATATAGGAATCAGGCCGAAAGTTGAAGCGCCAAATGGCCTGTGACAGTTCCGCCGAAATATCGAAATGGTTGGGATTATTCATTGTCTCAGCATATTCGTTGAATACGCCGACATTATTAACCCCTCCCCTCCAGGAAGGCAGGCATTTCCTGATAAAACCAACACCTTGCCTGAATTAGCGGTAGCCCATATCTGTAACCTGCTTATGCAGCTTGCCGTTCTGGTCGCTCAGGTGACGGATCAGGAAATCAAGGCTACGGACAACGAATTCCAGCAGGTTGGTTGCAATATACGGTTCTTCGATGCGAATGCGGTTGTACATCTGACGGTTGATTTCCAACAACCGCACGCCGCTACGCCGCGCCCGTAATCTCACCGTCCGGGGTTGCCGGTCAAAAAACGACATCTCACCTACCAGACTGCCCGGCTCAATGAAGCCAACTTCAAATTCCCGCTCGCCATCCACTTGCAATAATTTGACCGCCCCGCCAATCACCAGATAGAAACGGTCGCTGATCTCACCGATGTCAGCCACAACCTCCTGCGCCCCCAGCTCACGGATGCGGGTGTAGCGGATAAACTTGGAAATTTCATCATCGGTCAGGGCCGCGCAGAACTCCTGGCAAGTGTCCTTGACCTGTTCCAACAATTGGGCATTCACATGGAGCATGGCTTTAAGTCCGTCACAATCGTAAATGTAACCATTATACGCCCGGAAACAAGCGTTGTCGGCAGACGCATAGTATAATGCAAGGCTTTGAACCAACCGGAGCAGCCCATGAGTATCAGCAATGCAGCGGTGGCGACCATCATCCAGCAACACATTCCGGATGCGCAGGTCAACATCAGCGGCGATGGCTACAAATATGAAGCCGATGTTGTCAGCGCAGCCTTTGAAGGATTGAACACGCTCAAACGCCACCAACTGGTTTACGCCGCGTTGAACGAAGCCATTACCGCAGGCCAACTTCACGCCCTGACCATCCGGGCGAAGACACCGGCGGAAGCAACCGGCTAAAGCGCCTGACACGAACGATAATAATAACCCAGGAAACCACCATGGATGATAAAACCCGCGCTCACCACCCGGTCTTACTGCCTATCAGCGATGAAGAACTAACCCGAGAAAGCTGGAAAATCTTCCAGATCATGGGCGAATTTGTGGATGGCTTTGAGCGGCTTGCCCATCTGCGTCCATCAGTGAGCATTTTCGGCTCCTCCCGCACCAAATCTGACGACCCGCTCTACCAATTGACCGAAGACATTGCCCACAAACTGTCAAACGCCGGGTTTGCAGTTGTCAGCGGCGGCGGCCCTGGGCTGATGGAAGCCGCCAACAAGGGGGCGCAAAAGGGCAAATCCCCCAGCATCGGCCTCAATATTCAATTGCCTCACGAACAAAGCGCCAATGCCTATCAGGACATTTCGCTGTTCTTCCGGCATTTCTTTTCCCGTAAAGTCATGTTCGTCAAGCACGCATCGGCCTATGTCGTCATGCCCGGCGGCTTTGGCACGCTGGATGAACTGGCTGAAATCCTAACCTTGGTGCAAACCGCCAAAACCCGCCGCATTCCGATCATTCTGGTGCATTCGCCATTCTGGGAGGGCTTGGTCGAATGGTTCAGGAATACGCTGATAAAACAGGGTACAATCTCAGAGGACGATATGGATCTGTTTGTCATGCTGGATGAGACAGACGCCATTGTCGGGCATATTTTCCAGTACTACGAACGCGCAATCTCGGGGCCATCCGCAGAAGAGCGCTCCAAATTCATGGAGTTATAACAATGACAAAGATTATCTTTCTGGCTATGGGGCTGACAGCCGCCATGACTGCCATCAATAGTTGGGCTGACGATAGCGACCCCGCCGCCGCACCGGGCAGCAAGTTGAAGGTCGAATCCATCCGTGTAGAAGGCAGCCAGGGTGCCATCGAAGAAGAGCGGGTGCAGGCCATGCGCAGTGAAATCCGCTTTGTGCCGACAGGCAGCGATGACGGCTACAACCTGGTAGGCTCCAGCAATTCCCAGGGAAAAAGCCAAAACGCCCACCAGAACAATGACATGCTGATTCCAAGCTGGAAACTGTTCTCCTGGTAGGCGATGTCGGTTTACACGCCTGTCAACGCCAGCGAGCTGCAAACTTTCCTGCTCCAGTACCCTGTCGGGACGCTGGCGGGTTTTACAGGCATTACAGCAGGCGTCGAAAACACCAATTATTTTGTGACAACCACGGGTGGGGAATTCATCCTCACCCTGTTCGAACACCACACGCCTGACGAACTCGAATATTTCCTTGCCTTGATGCAGCACTGGTCTGGGCAGGGAATTCCCGTCGCTTGTCCGCAACACCTGCATAATGGCCATATGCTGGCCGCACTCAACGGCAAACCCGCCGCACTGGTTGCGCGCTTGCCCGGCGAACATGTGGAAACGCCCACCCCAGCGCAATGCGCGGCCATCGGCGCGTTGCTGGCGCAGATGCACTTGAGCGGGCGCAGCTTCCCCCTCCATCGTGCGCCGGATCGCGGGCATGAATGGCGCATACAAATGGCGGACAAACTGCTGAAGCAACTTTCCCCCCGCTCCCCTGACGCAAACTTGCTGCAAGCAGAAATGGCCTATCAGCAAACTATCCCGTTTGCGCAACTGCCCACAGGCGTCATCCATGCTGATTTGTTCCGCGACAACGCCATGTTCCAGCATAATCAGGCCAGCGGCGTCATCGATCTGTATTTTGCCTGTAACGACAGTTGGCTGTACGATCTGGCCATCGTCGTCAACGACTGGTGCTGCCTGCCGGATGGAGCACTGGATTCCGCCTGTGCACAAGCATGCCTCAAGGCATACCAGTGCGCGCGCCCATGGGAGCCGGTCGAGCAACGACACTGGCAGGCCGTCTTGCGCGCCGCCGCCCTGCGCTTCTGGCTGTCACGGCTGGACGCCAAACTGAACCCGCGTGACGGAGACATGATCTTGCAAAAAGACCCGGCAGAATTCCGCGACAAATTGTTGCACCGAATCGCAGAAACGCACGAAGCGCCTGCCAACATTACGCTGGACGCCCGCCGCCTGCTGTGCCCATTACCCGTGATCCGTGTGCAGGAAGCCGTCGAAAACCTGCCGGATGGAGCCACGGTGACAGCCATTTGCACCGACCCCGGAGCCTTGCATGACATTCCTGCCTGGGCGCGTATCCACGGGCATACGGTGGTGGAAACCCGCAGCGAAGGCCGCGAGCACATCATTGTTGTGCGCACAGGGAAAGCTTAATGGGCGGGCATCACCACCTTCAGGCTGACGCCCCGCCAAACGCCCCTGACATCAGCCGGGAGGAACGGCAGGCTGCCACTCGCCGGGTGACGGTGGTTGGCGCATTCCTGAACACCGTCCTGTCCATTGCCCAGATCATCGGCGGGTTTCTCACCCATTCACAGGCGCTGATTGCTGACGGCTTCCACTCGCTGTCAGACCTCGCCAGTGATTTTGTGGTGCTGGCGGCCACACATCTGGCGCACCGCGAAGCCGACCACAACCACCCCTACGGGCATGGGCGCATTGAAACCCTGGCAACCGTCGTCCTCGGGCTGATGCTGGCCGGGGTGGCCGTCGGCATTTTCCTGCAAGGATGGGGGCGGCTGTTTTCCGATACGCCCTTGCCCACCCCCAAACCGGTTGCCATTGCCTTTGCCGCCGCCGCCATTATTGGCAAGGAAGCGCTTTACCGTTACACCATGCATACGGCCACTCGCCTGAACTCCCCTATGCTCAAGGCGAATGCCTGGCACCACCGCTCGGACGCCATTTCTTCCGTCATCGTATTGCTGGGGATTGCGGGCGCGCAATTCGGCTTTCCATGGCTTGACCCGCTGGCGGCGATGGCGGTTGCGGCCATGATCCTGTATATGGCGGGCCAACTGATCCTGGAAAGCACCAGTGAGTTGGTGGACACCGGGCTGGCCGATGAAGAGGTGCAGGAAATCCATGACGCCATTGCCCGCATGGAAGGCGTAGACAATATCCATCTGCTGCGCACCCGGCGCATGGGCGGGCGCGTGCTGGCTGATGTCCATCTACAGGTGAACGGGCGCATCAGCGTTTCCGAAGGGCATTTCATCAGTGACCAGGTGATGTACCGCCTGCATCAGCGTTTTCCCGACATGCGGGACATTATCATCCACATTGACCCGGAAAACGACGAAACCATCCACCCATCACGGCACTTGCCTTCCAGGGCAGAGCTGATCCAGCAACTACAGGGCCGGCCCGACACCCAAAGCTTATGGCACCTAATTGATCAAATTAACTTACACTATATTAAAGGCAAGATTGACCTTGAGGTTATCTTGAAAGACCTGCCAACAGAATCGGCCCTCGCCAATTTCAAGCAAGCTTGCGCCTCAATCTACAATCTTGGGACAGTCAAATTTTTATACGAGAAAGCACTGTAAAAGTGCGCCCCACGCTCAAGAAAGCACACCCATGGGTCACATGGGTTCAGACAAACACGATAATTTCAGCAAAATCGCACTAAAAAAGGCTGGCATATTTATTGCTTACTCCTTAGGGATCGAACTCGGCATCAGAAAAATGCCCCAATCACTTTTTAGGAGCGACACATGAGTATGACAAACGCCCGTGCACAAGCGGTTTTCGATATCCTTCACCACGAACCTGTGCCGGTGAAGAAACCGGATGCACTGGTTGACATTTGGGCTTCGGATGTCTTCAATCTGGCCAAAATGGAAAATACGCTGTCGAAAAGCGCCTTCAAGGCCATGAAGAAAACCATGGAAACCGGAGCCCCGCTAGACCCATCTGTCGCCAATGATGTGGCCGCTGCCATGAAAGCCTGGGCCATTTCCAGGGGTGCCAACTACTTCGCCCATGTCTTTTACCCGCTGACGGGCGCATCTGCCGAAAAACATGACAGCTTTATCGTCACCGACTCCAGCGGCAAAGCCATCACCGAATTCAGCGGCAACTTGCTGGTGAAAGGCGAACCGGATGGTTCCTCCTTCCCTAATGGCGGTATCCGCCAAACCAACGCGGCTCGCGGCTACACCTACTGGGACCCAACCAGCCCGGCCTTCATTGTCGACAAGCCCAATGGCGCCACACTCTGCATCCCATCCGTATTCGTTTCCTGGACTGGCGAAGCGCTGGACAAAAAAGTTCCATTGATGCGCTCCAACAAAGCCATGAACGAAGCCGCCACCAAAGTGTTGACCTTGATGGGTGAAAAAGAAATCGCCCCATTGAACTCAAGCTGCGGCGCTGAACAGGAATACTTCCTGATCGATGCAGCCTTTGCCCACCTGC
>NZ_JAYMYJ010000005.1:0-32355 GCF_035668035.1 Candidatus Thiothrix phosphatis
CCAATGCCAACGTCAGGAAATGCAGCCGCCAGCACGGCGCTACCGCAACCGCCCAAAACAAGCCAGAAAGTACCTAAAAATTCAGCGACATATTTGTTCATAAAAGCCCCTTTATGCACAATAAATGAAGAAAAATACATGATGCTCAATAATAACTGATTATTGATAAACCAGATTAAGCCAAGAAACCTGAACCATAAATGACTGACTGGGATTTAATGGCCACTTTTTTTCAGTATCAGCACTCTCGCCTGACGGGGATGTTGCCCTGAAGTTACAATAGCTTGTCTTCAGGGCAGCCAAAGCAGTTTTTGTCAGCCAGGTTCACTACAGAACCTGCCCCAGCCGTTACAATAATGGCCCACCTGAATGGAAAATTGTTATTGGAGAACCTTGCCATGTCCCCTGATTTTCTTACCGGCGTCACTATCCTGCTGGTCTACCAACTGGTCGGCGAAGTGAGTTCGCGTTTGCTGCATCTGTCAGTGCCGGGGCCAGTGTTCGGCATGCTGTTGCTGTTTTGCACCCTGCTGTGGCGCGGCGGCCTGGAAAAAACCCTGGACACCGCCTCCAGCGCCCTACTCAGCTATTTGTCGCTGCTGTTTGTGCCCGCGGGGGTGGGGGTGATTGTGCATTTCGGGCGCATCGGTGGTGAATGGCTGCCCATCTCGGCGGCCCTGCTGCTCAGTGCGGTCATTACCTTGGCGGCGACGGCGCTGATTATGCAGGGTGTCAGCCGCCTGCTTGGCCACAAGGAGGATGAAACCCATGGGCAGTAACGGCTTCGCTGAAATCTGGGTTTACCTGTCGGCGTCACCGCTGTTCGGCCTGACCATGACCCTGATCGCCTACGGGATCGCCGTCCGGGTGTATCGGCGGGTAGGGCTCAACCCGCTGCTGAATCCGGTGGTGACTTCTGTCATCCTGCTGGTCATCCTGCTGCTGGCGACCGGGATGCCGTACAAGGATTACTTCGCCGGGGCACAGTTTGTGCATTTCCTGCTCGGCCCGGCAACGGTGGCGCTGGCGATCCCGCTGTACCGGCAATTCGCCAAACTGAAAAAACTGTGGCTGCCAGTGCTGGCGGCGCTGCTGGGGGGCGTCACCATTGGCGGCACCAGTGCAGTCAAGATTGCGCAATGGCTGGGAGCCGACAAACAGACGCTGCTGTCGTTGGCCCCCAAGTCCGTGACCGCGCCGGTGGCGATGGGGATTTCGGAACGCATCGGCGGGTTGCCTTCCCTGACCGCCGTGCTGGTGGTCACGACCGGCATTATCGGTGCGGTGCTGGGAACGCGCCTGTTCGACCTGCTGCGCATCCGCGATGACAGTGTGCGCGGCGTCGCCCTGGGCGTGGCCGCGCACGGCATCGGCACCGCGCGGGCGTTTCAGGTCAACGCGGAAATGGGCGCCTTCGCCGGGCTGGCGATGGCGCTGGCGGCATTCCTGGCCTCCATCATCCTGCCGTGGGTCGTGGGCTGGCTGCTGTAATAGGAAGGGGGTGAAGCCTTCCTACACTGTCCGCCCAATCGGCAACTGGTAAATGCGCTTGCCGGTGGCGGCGAACAGCGCATTGGCCACCGCCGGGGCCAGCGGCGGCACGCCCGGTTCGCCCACGCCGGTCGGGTCTTCGTTGGATGGCACGATGTGCACTTCCACGGATGGCATCTGCGGCATGCGCAACACCGGGTACGTGTCGAAATTGGCCTGTTCGACTTTACCGTTCTTGAGGGTGACCTTTTCACCCAAAGCCGCCGACAGGCCGAAACCGACGCCGCCACCCATTTGCGCGTAAATCACATCCGGGTTGACTGGCACGCCGCAATCCACCGCCACCACCACCCGGTCGACCGAGAAGCTGCGGTCGGCATGCACGGTGACTTCGGCCACTTCCGCCACGTAAGAGTTGAAGGATTCGACCAGGGCGATGCCGCGCCCGCGCCCTTCCGGCAGTTTTTCGCCCCAGCCCGCCTTTTCAGCGGCGAGGTTGAGCACCTGCAAGTGACGGGGCTTGTCCTGCAACAGGGCGCGGCGGAATTCCAGCGGGTCTTTACCGGCAGCGTGCGCCAGTTCATCCATGAAGCATTCGGTGGCGAAGCCGGTGTGGGTGTGGCCGACCGAACGCCACCATTGCACCGGCACGCCCACATCCCCGACGGTGTGCAGTTCCACCCGCAGGTTGGGGATGCTGTAAGGCTCGCCGGAACCTTCGGTTGAGGTAGGGTCGATGCCATCCTTGACCATCATTTCCATCATTGTGCCTTTCAGGATCGACTGGCCGACCAGCCGCTGTTTCCAGGCTGTCAGCTTGCCGGACGCATCCAGCCCGGCCTGGATTTCGTGGTAATAGGCCGGGCGGTAGTAACCGGCGCGCATGTCGTCTTCACGCGTCCACACCAGCTTGATTGGCTGGCGTTGCGGGTACGCCTTGGCGATGTTGGCCGCTTCCAACACGTAATCGGCCTTGGGGTTGGCGCGGCGGCCAAATGACCCGCCTGCGAACAGCGCATTGATTTTGACCTGTTCGGGCTTAAGGCCCAGCAGTTCGGCGACCGCAGGCTGGTCAATGGACTGGAACTGTTCGCCGTTCCAGATTTCGCAGCCGTCATCGTGCAAATGCACTACGCAGTTGAGCGGCTCCATCGCCGCATGCGCCAGATAGGGGAACTCATAGGCGGCGGTCAGCACGGTGGCGGCCTGTTGCAAGGCGGTGTCAGCGTCACCCTCTTTCCTGGCTTCCAGGCCGGGCTGTTTGGCCAGCTCGCGGTATTGCGCCATTTGCAGGTCGCTGCTGCCTTGATAAGCCTTGCTGTCATCCCATTCCACCTGCAACAGGTCGCGGCCTTGTTTGGCGCTCCAGAAATCCTGCGCCAGCACCGCCACGCCGGTGGGGATTTGCACAACATCGACCACGCCCTTGACACCTTTGGCGGCGGCGGCGTCGAATGCTTTCACCGTCGCGCCGAACAGCGGCGGATGCGCCACCAGCGCCGTCAGCATGCCGGGCAGTTTCACATCCTGGGTGTAATGCGCCATGCCGGTGGATTTGGCGTTGGCGTCCACCCGCCGCAGGTTGCTTTTGCCGATGTAAATGAACTGGTCCGGCGTTTTCAGCGTGGCGTCTTCCGGCACGGGCTGTCTGGCCGCCGCCTCGGCCAGCTCGCCGAAGCTCGCCTGTTTGCCGGAAGGGTGGCTGAGCACGCCTGCCTTGACGGTGATTTCCGCCGGGTGGACGCCCCAGCGTTCAGCGGCAGCGGCGATCAGCATGAGGCGGGTGGCGGCACCGGCCTTGCGCATCTGCTGGAAGGAATTGGCCATCGAGGTGCTGCCGCCGGTGCCCATCATCGGGCTGAAGGTCAGGTTGGCGTATTTCGACGGGTCGGCGGGCGCGCCTTCGGTGCGGATCTGGCCCCAGTCGGCGTCGAGCTCGTCGGCCACCAGCGTGGCCAGCCCGGTGTGGCTGCCTTGCCCCATTTCCAGGTGTTTGATGATGACGGTCACGATATTGTCGGGCGTGATGCGCACGAAGGCATGCGGCTCGATCAGCGCCGCTTTCTGCCCGGCTTCGCCCGCCAGACCCGGCCCGGCCATCCCGGCCATTGATGCCGCTTCATCCGCAGCCGCATCGGTGAAGTACACGCCCAGCATCAGGCCGCCCAGCGCGCCGACGGAGGTTTTCAGGAAATGGCGGCGTCCCGCATTGATTTTGGCAGTCATGATTTGCTCCTTATGCCAATTGGCCAGCGGCGCGTTTGATCGCAGCCCTGATGCGTTGATAGGTGGCGCAACGGCAGATATTGCCCGCCATGAACGCGTCGATGTCGGCGTCCGCCGGATGCGGGTTTGCCCCCAACAGGGCGGTGGCGGACATGAGCTGCCCCGACTGGCAGTAGCCGCACTGCGGGACATTGAAATATTCCCATGCCTCCTGCAAGGCCTGGGTCACTTTGGACGACTGGGTTGCGCCCTCGATGGTGGTGATGCGCTTGCCGGCCACGCTGGAAACCGGGGTGATGCAGGAACGCACCGCCTGCCCGTCCACATGCACGGTGCAGGCACCGCACTGCGCCATGCCGCAGCCGAATTTGGTCCCGGTCAGGTTGGCGTGGTCGCGGATGGCCCATAGCAGGGGCATGTCGGGCGAGACATCGAATTCCTGCTCGGCGCCATTGATGTTCAGTTTCATTGGGCAAATCCTTCCTTTGGGTTTTGATGGAATATTTTATCGTTGATTGTTCTGGAGCCTTGATCCGCTTATCTATAGCGCAATATGCAAAACCACGGCAACTATGGGTTTTTGGGGGTTGCCCAGCAACCAGTTTCATACCTGCCAATTATGGGGCTGATGTTACGCAGTTGTCAGACTGCCCTGCTGTAGTCCAAGGATGAATCAATGCCATACGTTCAGCCTTTGAGGAGTTGCAGGCACTCAGGGCTACTCGTAACATCCGTTATAATAGAAACGCAGATGGCAAAAGGTGTTGGTAAATGGCTTTAGCGGGACGAATCACACAGTACGATGACGTGATGGATCAAGGATCAGTAAAAATTCTGGTGGGTGATGCTCGGGAAAAATTACGGGAAATACCTGATGAAACTTTCCAGTGCTGCGTAACATCACCGCCGTATTGGGGGCTGAGGGACTACGACTATGAGCAACAAATCGGTGCTGAGGAAAAGATAGAAGACTACATCAGCAATCTGGTAGGCGTGTTCCGTGAAGTCCGTAGAACACTGCGTTCAGATGGTGTTTTGTGGCTTAACATTGGCGATTCGTATACCAGCGGCAACCGCAAATGGCGCGCGCCAGACAAAAAGAACGAGGGTAGGGCGATGAGTTACCGACCTGACACCCCGGATGGATTGAAACCCAAGGATCTCATTGGTGTGCCTTGGAAGCTGGCCTTTGCGTTACAGGCAGACGGTTGGTATCTCCGTTCTGAAGTGATCTGGCATAAGCCAAACTGTCAGCCGGAATCTGTCAGAGACCGTCCCACCCGTTCACATGAGCATGTTTTCCTGCTGACAAAATCCGACAAATATTTCTACGACCATGATGCTGTCAAGGAACCGGCAGTCGTGAACGGCCAAACCAATGGCAAAAGCAAAAACCGGCGCTCAGTCTGGAACATCAATACAGAAGGGTTCAAAGGTGCACACTTTGCCGTGTTTCCCCGCCAGTTGGTACGCCTGTGTATTCTCGCTGGCAGCACTCCCGGAACCACTGTATTGGATCCATTTCTGGGCAGTGGCACAGTGGGCGCGGTCGCCCTTGAAACCGGAAGAAACTGCATTGGCATCGAAATGAAAGAAGACTATGCCGACATGGCCAGAGAACGTATCAGTCAAGTACATCCAAGATTGATTTAGGCACTGAAAATCCATTCCGCGTGGACAATACACAGGCTTTTATCGAGGCGCTTGATTTGCAATTTTCGCTCAGTGCCACCATCAAAATATAACTGGAAGCGGGTATTGCCTGCTTCATCTGTGACATAGCAGTATCCTGGCTTTGGGTATTGTTTACTGTTATGTTTCATTTCAAGCTGACCGGCTGCCGCTTCTGCTAATAGGCCTTTCGGTATTTCCACCAGCTCATAACGCCAAGATGCGGTTTTTTTAGTCTCCAAACAACGTAAGGACAAAATACGGCCATAAGAGCGCATGTGCTCAAAGAACTGCTCCCTCAAGCCAACCAAGTCAGCATCCTGATCTCCCCAGCTACCTTTGCCCAGCTCGTGGAATTTGGAAATGTGGATGTGGTCAACCGAAATGTTTTTGTCGGCCTGTGTTTTCAGGGAAAAGGGCACCCCCTTTATGGTGATGTCATGCCCCGGGTTGCCTTTGGGTGCCAATTCGGCGGCATCGTCACCACCGCAAAATTTCAGTACACGCTCCAAGGCATACTCAAATTTGTCTTTGGTGAAAGGCTCTTTTGAAAAGCTGTGATGGATACGCAGTGCATCCCCGAAGTCCTGAAGGACACAGTCATCGAGAAGATCAGAGGCTGGGTTTCGCTTGAATGATGCTGGTTGCTCAAAGCGGTTCACAACAGCCTCGATCCAGCCTATTTGCCCATCGGTTAGCTCTTGCACTGCTGCGCAAAGCGCCTTGATACGGTTTTCCCTGTCCTGAGTCATTTATGATCACCAACAATACTTTGCGGGCAATCTATCACGCGATAGTTGGGAAAACTATCTCAACATGATTTACTGAGATGGTAAAAATTTAGAGTTACGCCATCATTTATGCCCATATAAATATTTAAGCAACTAGAGCAAGGATCAATCGACACTTTCGCCCTTTGAGGAGTTGCAGGCATTCAGGGCTACTGCGCAACATCAGTTAGGGATAAATCTGGCGGTCTGGAAGCAGGACATATATCCCAAAGCTTGGCATATCAGCCCCATATCTGTCACAGCTCATTGAATTCATCGTAGACGGGGATTTCAAAATATTCGTCGCCACTGTGGAGCCAGGTTATTAGTTGGGATAAGGAGTCCCCCCTGCTTTTTTTGCGTAACCCACACTCCCAAACCACCGCCGCCCTCCAGCCCATCACCTTCAATTGATAGAGGGTCTTTTGGTCACGGGCGACATTGCGGGCAAATTTCTTCTCCCAAAATTCCCGGCGCGTTTCAGGGATATGCGCCATGTTGCAGTTTTGGTGTTGGTGCCAGAAACAGCCATTGATGAAGATGACGGCCTTGTGCTTACGCAGCACGAGGTCTGGGGAGCCGGGTAACTGCTTGTTGTGCAGCCGGAAACGGAACCCTTGCCTGTGCAATGCGGAGCGCACCCACATTTCCGGCTTCGTATCCTTGCTGCGGATGGCGGCCATAGTGCGCGAACGGGTGGCTTTGTCGATGTGGTCTACCATATAATGATAACCATGTATAAGGTTGCTTAGGGTATTTTAGACATACATGGACAACAAAACCAAGATTGCCGCTGCCATTCAAGAGACTATCAGCACAATGATGAGCCGTGTGATGCACAAAGTGTTGGTTGAAGATCCATTCATAAAGGAAAAACATCATTCCCTCAAACCCTTGTATGCTGCTCTTGTCCCTGATGAGATTTTCAAGGGTTCACACTTTGAACGGAGGTTCGTCACCCCTTTTGGCGGTGTATGGGAGAAACTTGCCCAAGTGGTTGCCAGTGAAACACACGGGGAGTGCCTGATGGGCCACACCATCACGGCGGGCAGGGCCATTGCCGAACAGCGACCAGACAAAGGTCAGCAAGGAAAAGATGTTCAAGCTGCGGGCGATGGATGGTTCACCCGTTGATGGGGCTTACTATGCATTACCCTACAACCCTTATGGCCCGCGCAAGGAAGACTACCAATGGTCATTTCCAAAACGTTGGTTCGACATGTGCAATGACCCTTGCGTGCTGATCGGCAATGAATTTTGGGACTTCATTGGCGGTGAGGGGACTTACACCAACTTTATCCATGAAGTGAACCAGTTGGGAAAAGAATACCAGGAACGGATTTACCGTGAATTCCTTTGCATTGAGCCACCCGTGGACAGTGGGGGGTATCGGTTAAAATGAGCACGCCAGCCTTCACTTTTATTGATCTGTTTGCCGGAATTGGTGGGTTCCGGTTGGCACTGGAGAGCCTGGGGGGCAAGTGCCTCAATTTCAGCGAAATCCACAACGATGCCATCAACACTTACTGCACGAACTTCAGGGAAGACGCAGGCTTGAACCTCGGTGACATCACCAAGATAAAACAACTGCCCCAGCATGATGTCCTGACGGCAGGCGTGCCTTGCCAAAGCTGGTCGATTGCGGGCAAGAATTTAGGGTTCGATGATGACCGGGGGCAATTGTGGAATGACACGCTCTATCTGCTCAACCAGTTCCGCCCTAAAGCCTTCATCTTTGAAAATGTCAAAGGGCTGGCAGACCCCCGCAACCAGGGCGCATCGTCCTATGTCCTTGCCCGTATCCGCCAAGCTGGTTACTTTGCCAAACATTTCGTGCTGAACTCCTCCGACTATGGCGTGCCGCAGGATAGGGTCAGGGTGTACATCGTCGGCTTCCTGCATGAGGCGCATTTGCAGAAGTTCAGCCTTCCCGCCCCACACAAAAGCACCCTGAAACTGGCGGATGTGCTGCAAGGCAATAAGGGCCAACAAGTTGCCGCAATGGTTGGGTTCCAGGCTGACCTGTTCGGCAACCCCGTGGATGATGGGCGCCGTCACCGCAAACTCAGCGGCATGAATGATTTTTTCCTATTCAATGACATCCGCAATGGCCCGACCACGATCCATTCATGGGATTTGCTCCCGACAACAGACAGGCAAAAGCAGATTTGCTTACTGATGCTGCGTAACCGCCGCAAACGCACGTATGGCAAACTGGATGGCAACCCTTTGTCACTCACCCATTTGCGGAGACTGGACAGCTCCATCCAGCAGGCAGAGCTGGATGCTTTGGTGGCAGTAGGAATCCTGAAGACGGTTGATTATGCCTACCATGCCAAACCATACAGCCATTTGGACTTGGATTATGGTGAACGGTTGGTGTTGCAGCATGCAAAGGCGGGGGAAATCACCTTGGATTCCCTGAAGGAATGCCGTGAGCTAAAAAAAGCCAGGGCCAACCTGGACAAGAAGATCCAATCCTTGGTGGCCAAAGGGGTGCTGGCATGCAGCGAGGTGCGGTATGAGTTCCGTTATACAAAAATCAGCACAGGCATTGAAGGCATCAACCGCATTTTCTTGCCCCGCTCAAAAGCCTTCCCCACCTTGGTGGCAAGCGACACCAACGATTTTGTGGCATTGCAAGACATTGATGCGGACACCGAAGCGGATTACAAGCAGGCATTCTTGCGGGAAATCTTCCAGCCCCAACGCTTCCGGAAAATCTCATGCGCAGAAGCCTGCCTGATCCAAGGTTTCCCCCCTGATTTCCAGTTACCCGAATCCCGTAGCCGTTGGATGAAATTGGTGGGCAATAGTGTTTCCGTACCCGTCATCCAGATGTTGGGGCAGGCGATCATGGCAACAGGCTGTTTGGGGGATGCCACCCCCTGCAAGGTGGCAGCCTGATGCATGGCCTGTATTCCATGGCACAAGTTGCCGATATGTTGGGGGTGTCCAAGGAAACGCTACGCCGCTGGGACAACAGCGGGAAACTGCGTTCAACCCGTAACCCCATGAACAATTACCGTTTTTACCACAAAGACCAGTTGCGGCAGTTTGAGGAGCTGAGTTTCATCTTTGATGACATCAACCGCCCCAGCATCACCCCTGACCACACTTACCAGACCATTGAATTGTTTGCGGGCGCGGGTGGTTTGGCAATCGGGCTGGAAAAAGCCGGGCTGAAAAACATCCTGCTGAATGAAATCGACAAGGACACCTGCGCCACCCTGTTGGCCAACCGCCCCCATTGGGATGTCAGGTGTGGTGACATTGGTGGGGTGGACTTCACCCCTTTCCGGGATCAGGTTGATGTGGTGACGGGTGGTTTCCCCTGTCAGGCATTCAGCTATGCAGGCAAGAAAATGGGCTTTGAGGATGCCCGTGGCACCTTGTTTTTCGAGTTTGCCCGAGCGGTGAAAGAAACCAACCCCAAGATGTTCCTGGCGGAAAATGTGCGCGGCCTGCTCACCCATGACGGTGGCCAGACCCTTGCCAATATCCGTTCTGTCATTGATGAACTTGGCTACACCTTGCTTGAGCCGCATTTGACGAAAGCCATTTTCTACCGCGTGCCACAGAAACGCGAACGCCTGATCCTGATTGGCATCCGCAATGACCTCGCCAATAAGGCGGCATTCCTCTGGCCCCGCCCTTACCAAAAGATTTATACTTTGCGTGATGCCTTGAAAGCTGGCGAGCTTTTCCCGTGTGATGCCCCAAGCTCTTCAGGGCAAACCTACCCGGCAGGCAAGAAGTCTGTCATGGAGCAAGTCCCGCCCGGCGGCTATTGGCGTGACTTGCCAGAAGATGTCCAGCGCGCTTATATGAAAGGCAGCTTCCATCTGAGTGGGGGGAAAACTGGCATGGCCCGGCGGATGCATTGGGATGAGCCTTGCTTGACATTGACGTGCGCGCCCGCCCAGAAACAGACCGAACGCTGCCACCCTGAAGAAACCAGGCCCTTCACTGTGCGCGAGTACGCCCGTATCCAGACTTTCCCGGATGACTGGCAATTCAAAGGGGCATTGACCTCCCAATACAAACAGATCGGCAATGCCGTGCCCGTCAATATGGCCTATGAATTGGGGCTGTCGGTGGTGGATTTCCTGAACAGGCTTTGTAGCGAACCCGATATCATGCCCGCCGCAGCCCCCATCCAACATGGGTTGAAATTTGGGTGAACTGCAACAAGGCAACTGCTTGCCTGTTTGCGTAAGTCTTTGATTTAATGGCGCACCCGGCTGGAATCGAACCAGCGGCCTTTGGCTTCGGAGGCCAACACTCTATCCCCTGAGCTACGGGTGCGCGGTAGAAGTCGCATCATACCCAACCCTTGCGGCCACGTCCATCTTAGTATTCATATGCAAAAACTCCGGTTTTTCGTATGATTCACGTCAAGATTTCAGCCCGGATGGATGGTCAGTATTAGGGATATTGCATATAATCCGGCGGTTTAAGATTTTCTGGTTTCTTGGTTTCAGTGATTGCCGGGCAGGTTGTCGTCCGGTTTACAGGAGGAAAATGTGGCTCACTCAACACCTAATGACCCTATGGCAAAGCCGGTACTGATCGGTGGCCTTGTCCTGCTCGGCGCGGCGGTTACCGTACTGGTTTCCAGTCTGATCAACACCATTGAGAAAAATTCCACTAAGGGCGCGGAAGACACGTCCATGCAGATGGCGGCGGCTGATGCCAATATTGCGCCGATCGGTTCGGTCAATGCGGTTGATAAGAGCGTTGTCAAGGCGGCCCGTTCCGGCGAAGAGGTTTTCAATGCAGTTTGTACCTCCTGCCATAGTGCGGGTGTGTTGGGCGCGCCGAAGGTGGATGACAAGGCCGCGTGGGAGCCGCGTGCAAGCAAAGGCCTCGACAGCTTGCTGAATCATGCCATCAATGGTTTGAACTCCATGCCAGCCCGTGGCGGCGACCCATCCATCACCGATGAAGAATTGACGAACGCCATTGTCTACATGACCGGAAAAGCGGGCATTGACTTGTCTAGCCAAGTGAAGGCGGCAGCCCCGGCACAGGAAGGCATGGGCGGCATGTCCGGCATGGCGGCGCAAACTGCCCCAGCGCAGGAAGGCATGGGCGGCATGTCCGGCATGGCGGCGCAAACTGCCCCAGCGCAGGAAGGCATGGGCGGCATGTCCGGCATGGCGGCGCAAACTGCCCCAGCGCAGGAAGGCATGGGCGGCATGTCCGGCATGGCGGCGCAAACTGCCCCAGCGCAGGAAGGCATGGGCGGCATGGGCGGCATGTCCGGCATGGCGGCGCAGGCTGAACAGGCTGCACCCGCTGCTGCGGCTATCGATGGGGAAAAAATTTACAAAGGCATCTGCTTCTCCTGCCATGACGTAGGCGTCGCCGGTTCCCCTAAACTGGGTGATAAGGCTGCTTGGGGGCCACGCATTGCGGCTGGCAAGGATGCCCTGCTCAACAGCGCGTTGCACGGCAAGAATGCAATGCCTGCCAAAGGCGGCAACCCCGCCCTGTCCGATGATGAAGTCAAGGCTGCGGTTGACTACATGGTCGGCCAAGCCGAGTGATCTGCTTGCCGTAACCACTCACAGGAAAGGCGCTGATACAGCGCCTTTCTTTTTGGTGCGGCGTTTGATTCCGGGTAGCATGGTGTCATTTAACCCCGTTTTTTCTTCCAGAGTGTTTAGCCATGTATAACGATACTGTTGTGGATGCCCAGTATAGGCAATTGTATGAACGATTCTGTCAGGGCGACCACCGCGCCAGTATTGAATTGGTCAACCTGTTGGGCGATCGGTTGTTGCGTTATATCCGCCGGAGCTGCATTTACGACAGCTACGAGGCCGCTGAGGATTGCGTACAGAACACCTGGGCAAAGCTGGTGCAGTATTGCGGGAAACCGGTGCAGGACAGCAGCTTCTGGGGGTTTGCGTGCGCTATTGCCAAACACCAGGCCATTGATGATTACCGGGCCAATACCCGACAGAAACGCAATCCCGGTGAAGGTATGGGCCATCTGGAAGATGATGACCAGCCAGCCTTGGCTGACCATGATGCCGACCCGGCAAAGCAGTTCGAGGCGCTGGAAGACGAACGCGAGTCGCAAGGCCGGTTGCAATCCTTCAAGCAGGCGGTGGCGGGTTTGCCGGAACGCCAGCGTCAGGCGCTGACCCTGCAACTGGCGGGCTATTCGCTGAAAGCGATTGCCCAACACATGCAGGAAAAGGATGAAACGGTCAAATCCCATCTGCGCTATGCCAAAAACAAACTCAAGCGTGTGCTGGTGGAAGCCTCGCAGGGCCTGGATAGGGTAGTGGAGGCTTGAACATGACAATCGACAATCAACAACCGTTGGAAGACGACGACGCTTTCGGACAGGAACTTGCCAAACTGTACCGGACAGCGTTGTTGGATGAGCAGTTCCAGCAACAGGTACGGCAGGATTTGCAAGCCCTGCCCACCAATGTCCAGGCCGACCTCTTGCCTGCGGAACAGGTGTTTGTGCAGGAGGAAACGCTTTCTGCCGCTGCCAAGGCGCGTATGCTCGACATGGTTCCGCCATGCCGCCAGCCGCAGGCCGCCCCGGTCAAGCCGCAGTCCTGGTGGCGCAAGTTGTTGGCTGCTGACTGGGCAAGCTCCCTGTTACCGGGGCCTGCGTTCAGTATCCCGGCAGCACTGATGGCCGGGGTATTGTTTGGTGTGTTGTTGCCAACCCTGCTCCCTAGCCTCCAGCAGCCGGAATATGTGACCCGTGGAGGTCAGGTGGACAAAGGCATTGTCACCCACCCTGATACACAGGCGGGGGAGCAAAATGGCATTACCGACGAAGTGCGCCAGAACCCTCAGCAATGGCTGGCGGCGATTGCCGAACTGTTGCGGCAGGGCAAGGTGGCGCAGGCGCGGGCGGAATTGCAGGCGTTTGAACTCCAGTACCCAAATTATCGGCCATGACTTAACCCCTTTTTCCTGGGAAAACCGTACTTCAAGCTAACAGACTTTTTCAGGAGGATATGTCAATGAAACAGGTAATAATGTTTGTGGGCTTGGGTTTGGTGTTGGCATCTTGTGCTTCCCTGCAACCGGAGGAATGCAAGACTGCGAATTGGGAACAGTTGGGTTATGCCGATGCCATGAAAGGGAGTGACAGCCTGTTAACGTCCTACGGCCAAGATTGTGGCAAAGTGGGCATCACCCCCAACAAGTGGCTGTATCTGCAGGGTTATGGCAGGGGGGAAAAAGCTTTCTGCACCTACGACAATGGCAAGGCAGTCGGAAGAAGGGGCCCTTTCCACGGCAAGATGTGTGACAAGCCAGGTTTGGAGGAACCTTTCAACAAAGGTTATCGGGAAGGGCTGATATTTTATGATCAGCAACAGCGCATCCGACGCCAAAATGATGAGATTTACAAGAGCATCAAAGAACAGCAGGAGCGCAAAAAGCAGGAAAGCAATCAGCAAGCTGCCTCAGATGCAGAGAAGGCTCGCCTTGCTGCCGAGGCACGGTTAAGGCTTGGGATCAAGCCTGAGGATGCGAACCGCCGTCTTATCGATGCCCTTAATGCCCACCCCCAGAACTGAGGGGAAGTAGGCATTCAAAAGAGAGGGCCTTATTCCTGCCCGTTGGGCAAGGTTGGTTGACGTTGGAGGCCAACCAACCCTGCGGGATCATCCATACCGAATTTTCAATTGCCGACGGTATAGAGTAAGGGTCTGGCTTCATTAAAATGACAGCCATGACTTTCCCATCACGAGGTTCCGCAACGATGCAAACGCCCCCTGCCTGCCGTCACATCACCCTGTTGGGCACTGGCCATGCCGTACCCACACAAGCAGTTACCAGTGCGGAGCTTGACCGGCGGCTGGGTTTGCCGCCCGGAACCATCCAGCACGCCGGTGGCGTCAGGCAGCGTCATTTCGCCGCGGCGCATGAAAACGCCGCCAGCATTGCCGCCAAAGCCTGCCAGCAAGCCTTCAGCGCCGCCCATCTTCCGGCTGGTGACATTGACTGCCTGGTCGCCGCCAGCGGCACCCTGGATCAGGGCATGCCGTGTAATGCCGCCCTGATTCACCGCGAACTGGGGTTGGGCGTACATATTCCCGCGTTTGATGTCAATATGAGCTGCCTCAGTTTTCTGGCGGCGTTCGATACGCTTTCCTGGCCGATTGCTGCGGGCCGTTACCAGCGTGTGCTGGTTGTCGCTGCCGATATTGCTTCCTGCGGCCTTGACTGGCAAACCCTGGAAGCCAGCGCCATTTTCGGTGACGGTGCCGCTGCCGCCATCCTGGCCTCCAGCCCGTTGGGCAGCACCTCCCGCATCCTTGCCAGCGACCTGCTGACGGTTTCGGAAGGCGCTGAACTGTGCCAGATACCGGCAGGTGGCAGCCGTTTCCACCCCAGCCGCATTGACCAGCCTTTCGAGCCACTGACGCTGTTCAGGATGGATGGCAAGCGGGTGTTCAAACTTGCTTCCCAATACCTGCCGGGTTTTCTGCAACGCCTGTTGCAGCAGGCCGGTCTGACCCGTTCACAGATTGACTGGGTGGTGCCGCATCAGGCCAGCCATCTGGCGCTTGCCCACCTCAGCAAGCGGCTCGGTTTCCCGGCGGAAAAGGTCATCAATATCTTTGCCGATTATGGCAACCAGATTGCGGCGTCACTGCCGACGGCGCTGGATGTGGCGATACGTGACGGGCGTATCCAGCGTGGCCACAAACTGTTGCTGCTCGGCACTGGCGCGGGTTTGTCGCTGGGCGGCATGGTGCTGGAGTACTGATGAAAATCCTCATTACCGGCGGCACCGGCTTTCTTGGGCGGCATCTGGTGTGGCGCGCCGCCGCTGAAGGCGCACAGGTTGTGTTCACTGGCCGCAATCCCGCCGCCGCGCAGGAAGTCATGCGCCTTGCTCCCCGCCCGGTGGCATGGCAAGCGCTGGAACACGGCTCGCCTGATGCTGCTGCCAGCCTGCGAACTCTGGCTCAAGGCGCGGACGCCATCATTCATTGCGCCGCCCTCTCGGCGCCGTGGGGAACGGTGGAAGCCTTCCAGCGCGCCAATGTCGCCAGCACCCGGGAAGTGCTGGATGCAGGGCATGTCGCCGGAACCCGCCGCCTGATCCACGTTTCCACCCCCAGCCTGTATTTTGGCTTTGCTGACCGGCTCGACATCCGTGAAGACGATCCGCTGCCGCCGCCCGCCAATGAGTACGTGCGCAGCAAAACCCTGGCCGAAACGCTGGTGCGGCAACACCCTTTGCCTGAAAGTGTCATTGTGCGCCCGCGTGCGCTGTTCGGCCCCTGGGACCAGACGCTGATGCCACGCCTACTGCGGGTCATGCAACGCGGTTCCCTGCCGCTGATGCGCGGTGGTGATATCCGTATCGACCTGACCTACATCGACAATGCGGTGGAAGCCATCTGGCTGGCGCTGACCCGCCCGTTGCCGCGTGCGTTGGCCACTTACAATATCAGCAATGGCGAACCACGCTGTTTGCGGGAGGTGCTGGCCGTGATGGCACGGGAATTCCGCCTGCCGTTGCGTACCCGCCGTGTGCCGTGGCCACTGGTTTCGGCACTGGCGCGTTTGCTGGAATGGCACGCAACCCTGGGCGCTGGCGGTGAACCTTTGCTGACCCGTTACAGCGCCGGTGTCATGGCTTTCAGCCAGACCCTCGATATCGACGCGCTGCGCCATGAGCTGGGTTACCGCCCGCCAGTCAGCATTGATGAAGGCATCCGCCGCCATGCCGCTTGGTGGCACGCACAAGGGAGTACACACCAATGACTAGCCCTGTCAAATTACACCTGCTGCGGGTCGGTGCGTGCCGTCACCTGGAATGCATGGCGGCGCGTGGTGGGCGCTGGGCAATGATGGATTTCCCCGCCTTGTGCGGCCTGATCCGGCACCCTGCGCACGGCTGGATTCTGTATGACACTGGTTACGCCGAACACTTTTTTACTGCCACAGAACAACTGCCGGAACGCTTGTACCGCAGTTTCCTGCCGGTCAACCTGCCGCCATCCGAACGCCTGATAGCGCAACTGGCGGAACTGGGGCTGACGGCCGCCGACATCGGTACGGTGATTGTTTCGCACTACCACGGCGACCATATTGCCGGGTTGCGTGATTTTCCGCAGGCAAGGTTTTTCGCCCTGCGTAAGGATACCGAACAGTTTTTGGCGCTGACCGGCAAACGCTGGCGGGCGACCTTGCAAGCGTATCTGCCGGGTTTGTTGCCGGAGGATTTTCCGCAGCGCGTGCAGGCTGCCGATGATTGTTCGCCAGTGGAGTTACCGCTGTGGTTGCAACCGTTTGCCAACGGCTTTGACCTGCTGGGCGATGGCAGCCTGATTGCCGTGCCGCTGCCCGGCCACAGCCATGGGCAAATGGGGCTGTTCCTGCCGGATGCTGGGGGGCGGCCTGTGTTCCTGATCGGTGACGCTGCCTGGTCGTTGCCATTCCTGCGTGAGGGGCGGCTGCCTTCCCGGCTGGTGGCAATGATTACGCCGGATCGCCGCCGTTATGCGCAAACCTTCCTGAGCCTGCACGCGCTGGCGCTGCGCGAACCGGCGCTGGCGCTGTTGCCTTCGCATTGTTCGGTCGCCTGGCGGGAATACCTGCATGATGCCTGATGCAGCCATCATGGCGGCGCATTTTGCCCGCACCCGCTGGTGGCTGGATTTCCGTGAGCGCGACCGGCTGGAACGCTGGCAACAACAGCGCCTGCAACGGTTTTTCCGGCAGGTGCTGCCACGGGCGCAAGCTTTCCGGGGTTTGCGCCCGACTGCGCTGGCGGAACTGCCGGTGATGGACAAGGCGACCATGATGGCGGATTTTCAGGCATACAACACCCGTGGCATGGCGCTGGATGCGGTCTTGCCGATCGCTTTGCAGGCGGAAAGCAGCCGTGATTTCAGTCCCACCTACGAGGGCTTGACGGTGGGGCTGTCCAGCGGCACTTCGGGCAATCGCGGCGTCTTTCTGGTCAGCAAGGCCGAGCGCCTGCGCTGGGCGGGCATCCTGCTGGCGCGTACCCTGCCGCCGCCGTTGCTGGGGCAGTTGTTGTCGGCGTGGCGTGCGCCGCTGAACATCGCGTTTTTCCTGCGTGCCAACAGCAACCTTTACACCACGCTCAATAGCCGCCGCCTCCGCTTCAGTTTCCACGACCTGTTGTTGGGGGTGGAAGCCGCCGTGCCGCGACTCAACGCCACTCCGCCGGATGTGCTGGTCGCGCCGCCGCCGGTGTTGCGGGCGCTGGCCGCAGAAGCCGCCGCCGGACACCTGCATATCTACCCCCGCCACATTATTGCGGTTGCGGAAGTGCTGGAAAGCCGGGATGCGGAAGCTGTGCGCTCCGCCTTCGGCATGATTCCCCACCAGATTTATCAGGCGACTGAGGGTTTTCTGGCCTACACCTGCGAATGCGGCTCGCTGCATCTCAACGAAAGCTTTGTGCAGGTGGAGCCGGAATGGCTGGATGCTGAGCGTACCCGTTTCCAGCCGGTGATCACCGATTTCACCCGCGAGACCCAACTGATCGTGCGCTACCGCCTCAATGATGTGCTGCGGGTAACGGAGGAACCGTGCGCCTGCGGGCGGGCGGAACGCAGCATCGCCGCCATCGAGGGGCGTGCGGACGAAGTGCTGTGGCTGCCTGCGCCTGATGGCAGGGCGGTGGCCGTGTTCCCCGATTTCATCCGCCGCGCCATGTTGCTGGCCGGGCCGCAGGTGCGCGAATTCGCCGTGCAACAGCAGGGCATGACACTGCATATTGCCTTGCTGGCTGATGGTGATCCCGGCCAGACCCGGCAGACTGTCGCTGCTTGCCTTGCCGATTTGTGGCGGGAACTGGGCGTACAGGCTCCAACGGCGCACTTCACTGACTGGCAGGCGCTGCCGCTGGGCGCAAAGCGGCGGCGGGTGCGGATGCTTGCCATGCCGGAGGGATTGTCATGCACGTTCTGATTCTTGGCGCACGCGCCCCGGCCTGCCTGGAATGGGCGCGCGCCTTTGCCGCCAGCGGTTGGGAGGTGACGGCGGCGGATTCGCTGTTTTCCCCGGTTACCCGCTACAGCCGCGCCATCCGCCATTACCTGCGCCTGCCGGAACCTCGCCGTAATCCGGATGCTTGGATAGACGCCCTGCGTCACGCGGTGCAAACCCGTTCCATCAATTTGGTGTTGCCCACCTGCGAGGAGGTTTTCTATCTGGGCTACGGGCTGGAACGCATTCCCTGCCGGGTGGTGGGTATGCCCCTGGAGGCTTTGCAGCCGTTGCACCACAAATACCAGTTTGCACAGATGACGCAAGGCTGGCCGCTGACAGCGCCGGAATCGCACCTGCTGGAATCCGCCGCCGCTGTGGCTGCATGGGCGGACAGGGCGGGCGACTGGGTGTTCAAACCAGCTTATTCCCGCTTTGCCAACCGCACGCTCATCCGCCCAGGCCGTAGGCAATTGCTGGAGGTGCAGCCCACCGCACAACAGCCGTGGGTGGCGCAGCGTTGTGTCGCGGGGAAGGAGCATTGCAGTTACAGCCTGCTGGTGGATGGCAGGCTGGCTGCGCATGCCTGTTACCATCCGCGTTACCGGGTCGGGCGCGGTTCCGGCATCTGGTTTGAGCCGACTGACCCGCCTGCCATCCGCGCATTTGTGGCGCATTTTGGGCAAGCCACCGGCTATAACGGGCAGGTGGCGTTTGATTTCATCGAAACCGTTGACGGGCAGTGTTTTGTGCTGGAATGTAATCCGCGTGCGACCAGCGGGGTGCATTTGTTTGATGACCAACCGGAGGCGTTGGTGCAGGCATTGCTGGAGGGTAGTGATGCGCTGCTGGCACCGACGCAGCAGCCCCGCATGATTGCACTCGCCATGCTGTTGTTCGCCCTGCCCCGTTATGGCCTGCGCCGCGCTTTCTGGCAGGATTTTATTGCCGCCCGCGACACTATCGTCCGCAGCGGGGACTGGGGGCCGTTGGGGGCGCAGTTTCCTGCCCTGCTGGAAATTCTCTGGCACGTGGCATCACTGCGGCGTGGTTTGCTGGCGGCGACCACCGCCGATATTGAATGGGATGGCCAGCCGATGCAGGAGGCTGCATGCAGTTGATCGAACCTGGGCAGATTCCGGCTGACGATGATTCGCTGGCGGCGAAATTCGTGCTGCATGCCGCAGACAAAATCAACAATGTCGTTACCCGGATGGCGCTGCTGGATATTGGCGCGCACCACTTTCCAGTCAGCATCAATGACGGCGGCGAACGCCCGGACAATAGCTATGTGGTGTCGCCGCTGACCGCCTACACCGGCTATGCCGATTACGAACTGGCGCACCTGAACCGCCCGTGGTTGGCGTGGCCGTTGCAGAAACTGGCGGCAGGTGTGGGCAGGCATCTGCAAGGGCAGCACATCGACCGTATTGTGCAGGTCAATAACTGGCTGCTGTCGACCAACCTGTATCCGCCGGAATGGCAGGGCGCGGAACTGGAGGCCATCACCCGGCTGTTGCGGGAACGCTTTCCTGACCATGCGTTTGGTTTCCGTTCCCTCAACCGTTTCAGCAATCCGTTGTTGCTGGAAAAGTTAGCGGCGCTGGGGTACGTATCGGTGCCGAGCCGACAGGTTTACCTGTTCGACGGGCGTGCCGGGCGGCAAGCGCCTTTCCTGCAACGGCACAATACCCGCATCGACGCCACTCTGTTGCGCAGGACGGATTACGCACTCGTGCCGGGGTGCGAGCTGGCCGACAGCGACTACCTGCGTCTGGAGCATTTGTACAACCTGCTGTATCTGGAAAAGTATTGCCCGCTGAACCCGCAATTCAGCGCCGACTGGCTGCGGTTGGGGCAGCGTGACGGCTGGTTGGAGTTGCTTGCCCTGCGCACGCCGCAAGGCAGGATTGATGGGGTGCTCGGCTGGTTTGGCAATGGCTCCATCCTGACCGCGCCGGTGGTGGGTTACGACACTGCCTTGCCGCAGAAAACCGGCCTGTATCGGCTGATTACCCGGCTGTGCCTGCAAGCAGCGGTCGGGCGCAAATGCCTGCTTAATTTCAGCTCGGGCGCGGCGCATTTCAAACGCTTGCGCGGCGGCCAGCCGGAAATCGAATACAGCATGGTGTACGTGGCGCACTTGCCGCCTGCACGGCAGCGTGTCTGGCGGATGCTGGGCGGGCTGTTGCATGGAATTGGCGTGCCCCTGATGCAGAGGTTGAAACTGTGATCGATTTGCGTACTTACTGGCATCCGTTGGCGGCCGGGGCGGAACTGGCGTGCGGCAAGCCGCTGGCGCGAGTCCTGCTGGGCGTGCCGCTGGTGCTGTTCCGGGATGCGTCCGGGCAAGTGGCAGCCCTGCATGACCGTTGCCCGCACCGTCATGCGCCGCTTTCCGGCGGGCGGGTGCGCAACGGCGAGCTGGAATGCCCCTACCACGGCTGGCGTTTCGCCGCGGATGGCTGCTGCGTCGCCGTGCCGGGGATGGCGCTGGAGAAAACCGGCAAACCGCTGCTGGCTTCCTTTCCCTGCCAGATTGCACACGGGCTGGTGTGGGTATGCCTGGTGCCGGATGCTGGGACGCCACCGCCCGCAGCGCCTGCTGTCACGGAGAAGGTTGATTATTTCTTCATGACGGACACGGTGAAATGCACGCTGCAACAGGCGGCGGAAAACTTTCTGGATGGTTTTCACACCCATTTTGTCCATGCAGGCTGGATTCGGCGCGACAACCGGCGCCAGCAGGTGCGGGCCAGTGTGCATCATCTGGCGGATGGGATAGAGGCGCGTTACAGCGGGGAAGGTTTGCAGGCGGGGCTAATTTCCAGCCTGCTGGAAGGCGACCGGCAAGGCAGCATGGGGCGTTTCCGGCTGCCTGGTGTGGCGGAAATTGAATACCGTGGCCAGCATGGGCTGAACCTGTTGGTGACGGCTTGGCTAACGCCGGAAAGTGAAGGCCGCTTGCGCATCCATGCACGGGTGGCGACCCGAAGCGGGGTGTTGCCTAGTTGGCTGAAGCGGCTGTTTCTGCGGCGACTGTTCGGCGTCATTTTGCGCCAGGACAAGCAGATTCTGGAGCAGACCAGTCACAACATCGCACGTTTTCGGGAGGCGGGGCTGGAAGCCAAGGTATTGGATAGCCGTTTAGATTTGCTGGGGCCTTCCATCCGGCAGCTGCTGGCGGGTGAAACGCTGACGATTGGGGATGGCTGGACAATGCAGTGCTGGCTTTAAGGAAAGGATGATTGGACTTGCGCCAATATTCGCACGGACAATGCGTTTTTTTATTCCGGGATGCCTCTCATGACGCCGCGCAACCTGTTTGACCTGCTGCTATTGGCCGCTTTGTGGGGCGGGTCGTTCCTGTTCATGCGCTATGCGGCTCCGGCTTTCGGGGCGGTTCCGCTGATCTGGCTGCGGGTGGCGATTGCGGCAGCGTGCCTGTTGCCGCTGTTATGGTGGCGTGGCCAGCTCGGGATATTGTGGAGCCGCGCGGGTGCCATGCTGGTGGTGGGCGTATTCAATTCGGCGTTGCCGTTTGTGCTGTTTGCGTGGGCGTTGCTGTCAATTAGCGCCGGGCTGGCGTCAATCCTGAATGCGGTCACACCCATTTTCACGGCGCTGATTGCCCTGCTGTGGCTGGGTGAACGGCTCAACAAGTCGCAGGCGGCGGGCTTGCTGATTGGGTTTGTGGGCGTCCTGCTGCTGGCGGCGGACAAGGCTGATTTCAAGCCGGGTGGTTCCGGCTGGGCGATTGTGGCGATGCTTGGCGCAACATTGAGCTATGGGTTCGTCGCCAATTACATGCGGCGAACCTTGGTGGGCGTCCCCTCGCTGGCTGCCGCTGCCGGGGCGAAACTGATGGCGTCACTGGTGTTGTCGCCATTGGCCTATTGGTTCTGGCCTGCGGTGATGCCTGACCTGAAGGCATGGTTGGCGGTGGTCTGTCTGGGCGTGGGTTCCACTGCGTTGGCGTTCGTGCTGTTTTTCCGGCTGTTGACGGAAATCGGCGCCGCAAGGGCGGTGACTGTCACGTTTCTGGTTCCGGTGTTCGGGGTGCTGTGGGGCAAGCTGTTTCTGGGCGAAACCATCACTACGCCAATGCTGCTGGGCGGGGCGGTGATTGTGCTGGGGACGGCGCTGGCGACTGGGATAGTGCGTTTGCCTGCCCGTTGAGCAGTGCAATGCCAGACACAGCGGGTCAACCACTCCCGTTAGTGCCCGCTATCTTCCCGGTAGACCAGCGGGGAAACCATCCACTACTGAATCACGCTGTTGCCGCTATTGGCCAACGCCATTTACGCATTGCCCCGGTAAGTTTTTAGTGTTTTTTCAATCTCATCCAGCGCCCGTTCCGCCTCATGCGGGCGGCTGACCACCTCGCTGATGGAGCCGAAATGCTGTTCCAGACAATCGGTCAATAACTGGCGGATGGCGTCAGTATCCGGCGCATCCGGCAAACGGCTGGCCAGATACACCCGTTCCAGATCAGCCTCCTTGCGGGCAAAGTGATCTTCCAGTTGCGGCAACGACCATTCACCCCGGCGGATCGCTTTCATCTGCTCGGCATCGCGTTGCAAATCCATGTCGCCATGCATCAGCAATTGCTCGACCTCACCCAGCAGGCGCACGACGTGGTAGGCGAATTTCACGTCATAGCCGAATTGCTCGACCAGCGCCTTGCGCTTGCCTTCCGGCTCCTTGGTGCGGATTTTGTGCATCTGCCCGTAGGCATAACCCTTGAACTTGGCCCAGCAACCCTTGTGCAGAAACAACTGCCGCCGTTCCCGCACCAGTTTGCCAATCGGCGAGGCGTACAACACACAGTTTTCCGGCACATACAGGCTATCGATAATGTTGGGGTTATTGTCCATCAGCAGGCGGAAATATTTGGCAACCGCAAACACTGTCACATCGTACACCCGCCCTTTGCCGCCCAGCGCGTCGGCATCCAGGATGTGGTGCTGCTGGTACTGCTCGAATTGCACCGAATACGCATCAAAGCCCGGAATTTCGCCCCGCAAATGCGGGAACATCATCTGCTTGGGTGGGATTGCAAAGGCGTAGATGTCCATGTCCGAACTGTCGTTGCTGACGCCATACGCCACCGAACCCATAATGACTTCGTACTGCACGGCCTCCGCCAGGAAATCCGGCGGGCTGGGCAGCAATTTTCTGCGTTGCAGTGACTGGATGTGGCTGCTCATGGCTGCTTGCCTTTGCGGTAATACACTACATCCGGCAATTCCGCAAAGTGATCATCTGCCGTTACCAATGTAACGTGACGGTATTGTGCAGTAGCGTAGATAATGGCATCAGCGAATGACAATCCGTATTGCAGCGCAAGGTCTGCTGCCAATAAGCTGATCGGCGTACTCAACGGCGTCACGATACCTTGTTCAGTCAGAGCCGCCACTTCCAGCGCATGGGTCTCGCCGCTTTCGCGCTTAACCCATTTATACAGCTCAAACTGAATCGCCGTCGGCATATACACCGCTGCCAAATCGCCCAACCATGGCTCGAACTGATCAGCCAACACACCATCGGCCAGCCACTCAATCCAGCCACAGGTATCCACCACGCAGGCCATTAGAAGCGATCCTGCCGATCACGATAGCCTGCCGGATTCGCGCCTTTAAGCAGGCCTCGCATGGATTGCAGGGAACGTATCGGCACCAGTTCAATCGTGTTGCCCTTGGCCAGAACGGTGAACTGTTGCCCTGCTTGCAGGTTCATCTGCTCACGGATGGCTTTAGGGATGGCCAGTTGGTATTTGCTGGAGAGGGTGGCTGTTTGCATTTTTACGTTTCCATTATCTATCCGCAATAGCGTAAGAATACAAATTGGGAATAAACTTTGCCAGTAATTCCCCGCTTGCAATTTGATAAATTCGAAACATATACTTTTGATATATATTTTAGGTAGGAGCAACGCCATGCAAACCACCACCTTATTCCAGAATGGTGCCAGTCAGGCTGTGCGTATCCCGAAAGAATTCCGTTTTGAAGGCAAGCAGGTGGAAGTGAAGAAAATCGGTAATAACCTGATCCTGCGCCCTATCTGCGACACATGGGAGAGCTTGTTCAAAAGCCTTGAGCAGTTTTCCGACGACTTCATGGCGGATGGCCGCACGCAACCCGAGCAGCAACAACGTGAAGAGCTGTTTGTATGAATTTTCTGCTGGATACCAATATCTGCATTTACCTCATCAAGCGCAAACCGCCCGAGGTTCTCCAGCGTTTTCGGCAATTACAGCCGGGTAGTGTTTTCATCTCGTCCGTGACCACTTCAGAGCTGTATTACGGTGCGCAGAAAAGCCAACGGGTGCAAGCCAACCTGGAGGCGCTGAACAACTTTCTATTGCCATTCCGCATTGTAGACTACGACGAATCCGCCTCCTTTCTCTATGGCGAGCTGCGCGCCGACCTGGAAAAGCGCGGCCAGTCGATCGGGCCGCTGGACATGATGATCGCCGCCCATGCGCTCAGTCTGGACATACCGCTGGTGACGAATAACACCAGGGAGTTTGAACGGGTGCAGGGGCTGAAGCTGGAGAATTGGGAAAATTAGGATGGTTCCAATGCCTGTCCCGCATCCAGCACCCAACAGCGCGGTATAGCCGCATACCCCAGTTGCTGGTAATACGCATTCGCCGCTGGTGCCGCAATCAATATCAGTTTGCAATGCTTGCCCAGCTGCTGCCGAGTAAGGATTTGCAGTTGCTTGCCGATACCCTGCCGCTGATAGTCCCGATCAACCGCAAGATCAGACAGATAGCAAGCGTAGTGGAAGTCTGTCATGGAACGCGCCACACCAACCAGTTTGTCACCATCCCACGCAGTCACTAACAGATTGCTGTTGTTGACCATCCCTTCCATACATTCGTGGTCATCAATGGGGCGGCGCTCGCCTAAGGTGGAACGGCACAGAATGTCGATAAACTGGTTAGTGGAAATGGGTGTGTTAATCAGGTATTGAATCGTCATCATTAAAGAGAAACCTTTCAAATAGGCATAGGTTAACGGTCAAGCCACACGCGCCATCACCAACTCCATATTCTCCAGCGCCAACGCCGGTTTGACCTCGAACACTTTACGGCTGTCCGGGAACTGTTGGTGCAGGCTGGCAATCGCCGCGAAATAATCCCCTGTCTGAGTGTAGTCATCTGCCTTGTTCAGGCCCAGGTTTTCACTCTCCACAAAAGCCAGATGCTGGTCGGCAAGGCCGTTATTAGCATGCAGGTGGAAATGCAGCCGTACCCCTGTTTCATCCAGTTCGTGCAACCACTGTAGCCATTGCGGCAGGCTTTCCTGCGACCAGATTTTGGCGTGGCCAATGTCGAAACAGCAGTGGATGTAACGCAATTCCAACCGTTCCACCAGTCCAAAAAACCAGCGGTAAAACGACAGCGGATGGAAGGTATTTTCAATGTGTACCGGGTGATCATATTCGCTGCAAAATTGTTCCAGCCGCCGCAACTGCCGAACCAAGTGTTCCACCAAGGTTTCCCGAAAAGCCGGGTGTTGACTGAGCGGCCATTTGTGGAGATGAACAATGGAATAGGCCGAGCCGATGGCTTTAGCCATGGCAAACTGTTCCCGCAGTTGCGCCTCATCTTTACCCAGTTCAAACAGCGTGCTGTGGTAATGGTTGAAATGCGTGTTGACGGGAATGGGTTGTGCGGCCTCGCTCAAGGTGCTGCAAATGAATTCCCAGATGTCCTCATCCCCCGAATACAGACCGACCTCCAGCGGACGTTGCTGGGCAATGGCGGCATGGACGACCGGAGCCTCCTCCGCCAGATTCTTTTTCATGATTTTGTAGCCGAAATTCTGCATATTGTTTTCTCTTTTATGTTGCCAGTAGGGTGTTTATCCCTACGATGTGTCGGGGCTGAAATAACGCGGGGCCACCGTATCGGTCAACCATACCCCATTTGCCGAGCAGTCAATTTTCTGCGGTTCGTTTCATCATTCAACGAATGGGTTATGCAGTTTGATATGCATCGACTGAAAATCTTTGGTATTGCGGGTGACGAGTATCAGATCATGAATCAAGGCTGTTGCTGCAATTTGTTTATCCAGCGCATTTTCAGGATGTGGTACGCGTAAGTGCCCCCAAAGTTGCGCGGCTTCCTGGTCAAAATCCAGTATCCGTTCGCTGTGTTGCTCCAAAACTGTTTTCAGCCAGTTTTCCAGCAGAGCGGCCTGTTGCTGATCTCCCCGATGGCGAATCAGGTCAATACCCCGGCGTAACTCACCCAGCGTAATAACACTGATGTACACGGCAGAACCTTGTTCTTCAATCTGTTCCATAAAGCGAAGCACACCGGGGTTCATCCGCTCTTTTTTGCGTAATTCGCTGATAACATTGGTATCCAGCAGGTACATTAGCTGAAAACTTCCAGTGCGGTGTCGTCTTGAACCCGTGCAAAATCGCTGTCTTTACCAACATCGGGCATTTCTCGTAACACTTCGAGAAAACTTTTCTTTTTAGGGCGTATCAACACCTGTTCCAGAATCTGGCGATGGGCGGCCTCCGCACTCATGCCCAAGCGGTTGGCGTGTACCTTGAGCGCCTGCGCAACTTCATCACTGATGTTTCTGACAATGAGATTGGCCATGCGTGTCACCTCATACTGCTGTTGATAGTCCGATGATAGCATTGCTATCCCACACAATCCGCCAATAACTGGCGGATTGCATAGGTATCCTGCATCTCTTAATGGCTCCGCTGCCGAATCGTGGCAAAGTCATCGTCCACCAGCAGTTCACCATTACGGTACACCGGGCGCAACAGGTTTTCCCGCCCTGCCAGCGCATCCTCACGAATGGTGGCAATGCCATTGTCAGTACGCACCACTGCCAGCCGCCCACGTTTGGAAGATTTGCCAGGGTCAGTGACCGGCTGCTTGTAGACATCGCGCCATTGCCCATGCACACGGATGGCCGAAGCCTTCATCGCAAAGCTGAGGGTATCGCGGTCAACCTTCTGCAACAGACCCGCACCCATGCCAAAAGCGACATTTTCCGTGGAAAAACCGGCTTGCTGGATGCTCTCCAGAATTACGGGAATGGTGGTGACATCCACCCCATCGCCTTGGATCACCCGCACGCAATCACTGAGCACGCGATACCCTTTGGCATTCACCCGCCCGCCAAACGCGGCGTACAGGCGTTCCAGCACTTCGGGCACAATCCGCTCTGGCTGGCCGGAATCCGGGCGCACCACCAGGGTTGCACCACTTTCCTCCACCTGCCAGCGCAGCTGCTTGCCCCAAATCTCGCTGACGGCATGGAACAAGTCGTAGGAATCCGACACCACCGCGACCAGACCGCCGCGCTTACCAAATTGAGTGATCATATTGGCGTAAGCTTCCGCCTCGGCTTCCTGCCCCCAACTGGTGATGGTGGAATGCTCCGCCGCCGGAATGGAGAAACCGGCCATGTCCGCGCCGTAATAACGCCGTGCCGCCACCAGTGCCGCGACCGTATCCGTGCCCATGAAATTGACCAGATGCGCCATGCCGCCCAACGCCGCGCTTTCCAGCGAAGATGCGCCACGCGCGCCGAAATCATGCAACTTGAATGGCAACTCCGCTTCAGGCTGCTCGCTGGTTGCCTGCAAATAGCGGCGGATCACCTGCTTGGCCTGCCAGGAAACCGTCGCGACGGTGGTGGGATACCAGACTGCCCGCAGCAAGCCGGTTTCCAGATACGCCGTCAGCCAGAACAGGCGCGGGTCGGTGTTTTGCACCTGTACCAGCGCCGTGCCGGTTGGCACCACCATCCCCTCCGGCAACGCGCTGATTTCCACCGGCATATAGCCGCCGTATTCGTGCAGGATCACTTCCCAGCCGCTGCGGTTAAAGGGTTCACCGTGAGCCTGGAAAAGGGCTTCGGCTTCGTCAATATCCGCTGCTGTAATCGGGCGTGACAGGGTTTCTTTCAGGTGAGCCTGCAAGCCGAAAAACAGCGCTTCGCGGAATTGCCCGCCGCGCGGTTCGATATAGGATGACACCACTTCCGCCCCAGGTGGGTATTGCAAATAGTGGCTGGCTTTGTAGCTGTCGGTATTGAGAATGCTATTGTTGAACATGGAAATCCTCCTGTTCTGATTGGGTTGAAACGGCGGTCTTTCCGCCACATCGGGTTGAATGATTCACTACCCCAGCAGGGTTTTGATGATGTGAAAGTGATCCTCGAACAGCTTTTCCGGGTCGAGTTCCGCCAGCGGCAGCCAGAAAGCTTTGCTGGCATCATCGCCGCCTTTCACTTTGGGTAAACCGTGTGCATCCGGCTTCAGATTGACCAGCCAGGCATGGGTGATGGTGCGCCCGCGCTCGGAACGTTGCGGATGGTCGAACACTTGCGAACGCACCACCGAACCTTGCAACACCGGTTCCGGCACTTTCAGGCGGGTTTCCTCACGCAATTCGCGCAGCACCGCCGTCAGCAGGTTTTCATGCTGGCCGACGAAACCGCCCGGTAACGCCCACAAACCCTTGCCAGGGCGCGCGCGCCGCTCGACCAGCAAAATATGGCCGGACTGGATCACCACCGCATCCACCGTCACAAACACGGGCGGGTAGGGCGAGGTTTCCCAGGCTTGCCGGTATGTTTGGATAAAACGCCATTCCTCCGCCACCTCGCGGTAAGCTTCACCTGCCTGAAAACTTTGCAAAGCCTGTTGCACAGCAGTGGGAAATTCGTCGCTAATCTCGCCATGCAGGAAATAACGTTCGCGCAATGCAGTGGCAGAAACGGCTTTGTAAGCGGCGACATCCACCGCGCCCCATTGCGGGAACAACGACAGGTAGTAGGAGGTGTGATCCTTGCCATGCCCGACCAGGCCGATTTTGGGTGACGCAACGCCTATCTTGGGCGGGTATTGGTGCACCACACCTGCCACGGTTTCCTGCACACGTCTGATCCAGTTCTGGTCGTTGTAAAGCTCATCCAGCAGTGGCAAGACCACCACGCGATTTTGTGCCTGCGGCGGGCAGGAAGCGCGGATGAACTGTTCGCGTTCGGCAAAACTCCACGGGTTGCGGCTGGTGCGCGGCTGGTGGCTGGAACCGACCAGCACGATTAGCCGTTCCGCCTGTTCCAAGGCATGCATCAGCACCTGCTGGTGGCCTTTGTGGAAGGGCTGGAAGCGCCCAATGAACACCAGGAAGTCAAAGCGCCCGTTGGCGCTGCTTGGCTGTTTCATGTCAGTAAACTCCTTACTGAGGTGTGAACCACCCGGTCTATCCGGGTAGATGCCCTTATAGTGACATAAAGACACTATAGCTGTCAAAGGCTATCGATGGAGCGCCAATCAAAGCCAGAGTTGCTGGCCAATAGCGGCTTCAGGCTGGCTGCGCTGCTGAAGGTGTGGAATACACATGATCAACGCGTTTCTTCGCCAAGCTCCTTAGCCATCGCCAAGCGGTAGCTGGTGCTACGGCCACCGCCAGCATTCTGAATAAAAAGCCCCCATTCCAGCAAACTGCGAATATCACGCAAAGCCGTGTCGCCCGAACATTTGGCGATGGTGGCGTATTTGGCGTTGTTCATATACCCCTGAAAATCATCCAGCATCCTGTTCAGGACTAGCCGCTGGCGCTCATTGATGCGGTAACGGTTGGCGCATCCCCACACCCGCGCCTTATGCAACACTGATTCCAGCGCAGTTTCCGCACTGCCTAACGCTCGCCCCAAGCATTCCAGGAACCAACCTAGCCATGGCGTCACATCCAGCGAACCTCGCTGCTGGCGTTCCAACTGGTTGTAATAGGCTTTGCGTTCAGCCTCAATTTGGGCTGACATGCTGTAAAACCGCTGCGGGCTTGCGTCCGCCCGCGTCAGCGCCATATCCGCAATGGCACGGGCAATCCGCCCATTGCCATCCTCAAACGGGTGCAGGGTCACAAACCAGAAATGCGCCAACCCTGCCTTCAGGACTGGGTCAATGCCGTCGTCTTCGCCAAACCATTGCAAGAAAGCCGCCATCTCGGCAGGCAGCCGATTAGCCTCCGGCGCTTCAAAATGGACGCGCTCCCGGCCATATGCGCCAGAAACGACCTGCATCGGGCCTGCGGATAGCGGACGCCACGCGCCCACCACAATCGGATACATGCCGCTAAAACCTGTGGGGAACAAGGCACAATGCCACGCGCACAAACGCTCTTCGGAAAGCGGCTGCTGGCATGACTGGGTGGCATCCAACATAACCTCAACGATACCTTCGACATGACGGCTGGCAGGGAGCGCCCCGCCAATTTCCAACCCCAACTTACGGGCAATGGAAGAGCGCACTTCCTCCCGGTCGAGGGTATCCCCCTCAATTGCAGAAGATGTCACCACATCATTGGTCAGGGTATTGAGGCTGGCTTCCTGCCGCAGCTCAAAACCCAATGCCTGCATCCGCCCCAACAAGTGCCCCTGCTGGTAACGTACCTGAGCCAACGCATTGCCCAAGGCCGCCGCATCCCAATGAAATTGCGGCCAACCCGGTTGTTGATGTATCCACTTCATATTCACCGCTCCTGTTGCGGCGTTTATGGTACCTATTCACCGCAAGGGCAAGCAACGCCCCGCAGGGAAAACACACGCTGCGTACAACCCTGATCCTTAACGGGTTTGCCCGTCGGCATCCAGGCTTTCCCAGGCACGCAATGATCTGGTTTCCACACTCATAAGGTTGTTCCTGTGGATTGGATGAATTGCCGCCACACCGGATCAAAGTTGACCAATTGCATATCGGTTGTCTCCATTCGGGTTAATTTTTCCAGGCTTGCCAGCAGCCTGGATTACAGCGTTACCCATTACTTTATCTATAAAAAGTATTAAACTGAGCTTATAAAAAGCAAGGGAGTAAATACATGATGGGGTACAGTAACAGCCTGCTGGCGGCAGGCGTTTTGCTCGTGGGCGCAGCATTTTCCAGCCAAGCACCCGCGCAAAACAACGATCTTCAACCGGAAAGGTTCCTTTCCGTCACACAATCACTCGGGCTGATAAAAAATGTCTTCCTCCTGATCGACAACAAAGCGGCTGATGGCTGCTGGAGCAATGCCGAGCAAGTCAGGAAGCAGACCCAACAGACGCTGGAACACAGCGGGTTCACGGTCTACGACGAACCGCTCCTGATCCTGTCGCCGCTTTCCAGCAACCTGATCATCACCGCCCAAGGCTCGCGGTCACGCGAGGGAACCTGCTACGGCAGCATCCAGATTGAAAGCTACCGCAGTGTGCTCGACGAATCCGAAGGCGTCCAAATCCAGTATCAGGGGCGCAATTTCTCCCAAAGCACGGTCGCGCATGGCCGTAAAAACCTGAATGCGGCTTTTTTGTCCGCCACCGCCACGCAGACAACGGCATTCACGGCGGCGGTTGAGGCGAACCGCAAATCCCCCATTGTCAGCAACACCTTCGCCAAACTGACCGCCCAAGAAATAAAGCCCTTGCCCGTGCGGGTGCTGGCCGATGTGTTCAGGAATGTGCAGGCCAATACGCCGCCGTAACGCCATCAGCGGCCACCGGATGACGCCAGCTCGTGGGTATAAACGCCTGCCTGGCCCGCAACCGCCCCGGCCAGATCCAGCACCCGCCGGTGATGGGTAAACAGCAACACCTGGGTGTTGGCCGCCACTTCGGCCAGCACTTCCAGCCCCGCCTGGGTGCGCCGGTCGTCGAAGCTGATGAGGATGTCATCCACCACAAACGGCATCGGTTCGCCTTGGCGCAAATGCTGCTCCAACGCCGCCAGCCGCAACGACAGGTAAAGCTGGGCGCGGGTGCCGTCACTCATCCGCTCCACCAGCACCTCGGTGTTGTCCGGGCGCACACCCAGCAGGATCGGCCTGCCGTCATCACCCAGTTCGTCGCGCAAGCCTGTATACGCATCCAACGTCAACCGCTGGAACAGGCCACCCGCCCGCTGCAACACTGGCGTCTGGTGTTTACGGCGGTAGTCTTCAATCTGCTGCCCCAGCATTAGCGCGGCAATTTGCAGGCGCAGGTATTGCTCTGTCCCGGCGATCATGCTGGCAAGGTATTGTTCCGCCTCTTCCGCCGCCACCGCCGCAGCGGCGCTGCCATCCTTGGCGGCAATCGTATCCTGCAAGGTCTGGCGTTGGTCCCGCAAGCCATCACGCTGGCGGGAAAGTTCGGCCAGCGACGCCGTCACCGCTGTCAACACCGACTGAAAACTGACCCACTTTCGTCAAAATCACCGTTTTAAA
>NZ_JAYMYJ010000006.1:0-4842 GCF_035668035.1 Candidatus Thiothrix phosphatis
CTGCGTTATGACCATCACATCCGCCCCGCCATCACCCCAGGCGCAAGCCATGCTCAAGGCCTTGCAGACTGCTGTGGCCAACAGCCTGGATAAAAAGCAGAAGCTCGGGCAATACGCCGTCATCTGGCAGAACGGCCAACCCGTGCAGTCCGGTGGCGATGCACCAAAGGCGGTCTCATGAGCAATCCCCCTCTCACGCCCGCAACCGCCATGTTGGCCGAACTGGTGCGCCGTTACTGGGTGCTGGGCATGGAATGCAGCCTGCTGGAGATCCAGAAGCTGGCCTGGTTTCTGGAGCGGGCCATCGAGCGCTACAACCCCGGCGACAACCCGCTGAATCTGCAGTTCGTGCCGCACAAGTACGGTCCTTACGCCAACCGGCTCGACCATCTGCTGAACAACCTTGATGGCAGCTACCTGCACTCCGAAAAGCGCATCAGCGACGCCAATCCACTGGATGTGATCTGGTTTGACGATGAGCGCAAGGCCTTCGTGCAAACCTATCTCAAGAGCGAGGCCAAAGCCTATACGCAAGCGCTGGAATCCACCGCCGCACTCATCGATGGCTTTGAGTCGCCCTTCGGCATGGAGCTGCTGGCCACCGTGGACTGGTTGCTGGCCCGCGAAGGTGTGGCGCCCGACGTGCCCGCCTTGCGTGAAGGGCTGCGCCACTGGCCTGGCGGCCCTGATGCCGCTGCCCGCAAGGATCGCCTCTTCGACGACCGGGCGCTGGGCATTGCCTTGGAGCGCCTGACACTGCCCGCCACCGCGCTGGCTTGAGGGGCAGGTGTGAGCGAATACGCGGAGGTCGAACGCCCCTTTTTGCAACAACTGGCAGAACTCGGCTGGACGGTCATCGACCAGGGAGCGGGCGTGCCACAGGACGCCGCCCCCAGCCTGCGCGTCAACTTTCGCCAATGGCTGCTGCCAAAGGTGTTCGACCATGCCGTGCGCGCAATCAACCGCACAGACGATGGGCGTGAGTGGTTAACCAACCGCCAGCTGGAAGACCTTCGCAGCCAATTGCTGCGCCACCCCAGCCGCACCTTGCTGGAAGCCAATGAGGCCGTGCAGGCGCTGCTGTTCAAAGTGCAGGCCGATGTCAACGAGCTGACGGGGGAAGCCGACCCGGTGGTACGGCTGATCGACTTTCATAACCCCGCGAACAACCAGTTTCACGCGATCAACCAGTTTCGCATCGACACGCCGGGCTGTGTGAAGGCGTTCATCATTCCGGACATCGTGCTGTTCGTTAACGGCATTCCTCTGGTGGTGGTGGAGTGCAAGAAGGGCTCGGAAACCTGCGCCAACCCGATGCAGGAGGCCTTTGTGCAACTGCAGCGCTACATGCGGCTCCGTAAGGAGACGGAATCCTCCGGCCTCAAGGAAGGCGAGCCCCGGCTGTTCTACAGCAGCCTGATGCTGGTGCGCAGCTGCGGCTTGGAAGCTGACTACGGCACCATCACCTCCGGTGAAGAGCACTTCCATGCCTGGAAGACGCTCCACCCAGCCGACGATTCCGCGCTGGCAGGGCTGAATGCCCAGCAGCAGTTGATGGCCGGGATGTTGAACAAGGTGAACCTGCTGCAGATCCTGCGCACCAGCTCGGTTTTCATGGACACGGACGGCGGCCCTCGTGTGAAGGTGGTGTGTCGCTATCAGCAATTCCGTGCCGCCAGCAAAATCGTCGAACGATTGCGCACCGGCGAAACGGCGGTAGAGCGCAGTGGCGTAGTGTGGCACACCCAAGGCTCGGGCAAGTCACTGACCATGGTGTTCCTGGCGCGAATGCTGCGCGCCAGCCGGGACCTTGCTGATTACAAAATCGTGCTGGTCAATGACCGGCAAGACCTGGAAGAACAACTGGGCGACACCGCCACACTGATTGGCGGGCGGGTGAATGTGATCGAAACCCGGGCAGGCCTGCGCCAGCACCTGTCGACCGACAGTTCGGACATCAGCATGGTGATGATCCACAAGTTTCAGGAGCACAAGCAGACGCTGACCAACACGGTGGCGGAAGCGCTGGGCACCTACCTGGCCATGCCAGCGGGCAAGACCTTCGGGGTGGTCAACACCTCGGATCGCATCATCCTGATGATCGACGAGGCCCACCGCACGCAAAGCTCGGACCTGGGCGACAACCTGTTCGAGGCTTTCCCCAACGCCACGCGCATCGCCTTCACCGGTACGCCGCTGCTCACGGAGCGCCACGGCGAAAAGAAGACCCACAAGCGCTTTGGCGAGTACATCGACACCTACCGCCTGATGGACGCGGTGAACGATGGGGCCACACTGCAAATCCTCTACGAAGGCAAGACCGCAGACAGCGCACTGAACGAAAAACATGCTTTCGACGAAGCCTTTGAAGACCTTTTCCGCGACCGCAGCGAAGAAGAGTTGCTGGCGATCAAGAAGAAGTACGGCGCGACCGGCGACATTCTGGAAGCCGAAAACCGCATCAACGCGATTGCCCGTGATCTGGTCGCTCACTATGTCGACAACATCTTGCCCAACGGCTTCAAGGCGCAGGTGGTGTGCCATTCCAAACTGGCGTGCATTCGTTACCAGAACGGCATCGAAGCCGCACTGACAGAACGTCTCGCCAAGGAAGAAGCGCAGGCTGCTCCCGACATGGGGCTGATCCAGCGCCTGCGCTTCCTCAAGACAGCCGTGGTGGTATCGTCGGACGGCACCAACGAGGCTGCTTACATTACCCACGCCCGCAAACAGGCGCAACGCATGAATGCGGTGGAGAACTTCTGCCGCAGCTTCGATATTGAAGACCCGGACAAGGAATACACCGGCATTGCCTTTCTGATCGTCTGCGACATGCTGCTGACGGGCTTCGATGCGCCCATCGAGCAGGTGATGTACATCGACAAGAAGCTGCGCGAGCACACCCTGCTGCAAGCCATCGCCCGCACCAATCGCGTGAAAAAGGGTAAGCAGCGCGGCTACATCGTCGACTACATCGGCCTGGCCAACCACCTGACCGATGCCTTGACCCTTTACGCGGCCAGCGATGAGCTGCAGGAACTGCACGACGGGATGAAGAACATCGCGTCGGAATTGCCAGTGCTGGAAGAACGTTACCAGCGGCTGCTCCAGCACTTCATGGCGCTGGGCATCAAACAGATCAAAGCCTTCGTCAATGGCGAGTTGCCTAATCTGGATGCCGAGGCCGCCTTGGTGCATGAGGCGGTGAAGGCGCTCAAGGACGACAAGAGGCGCGCTGACTTCGAGGTGTACCTCAAGAAGTTTCTGATGAGTCTGGACATCATCCTGCCCAACGCATTCGCACAGCCCTACCGTGTGCCCGCGAAGCGCTTCGGCTACATCCTGCAGGTGACCAAGGAGCGCTACAAGGACACCAGCCTTGATTTGGGCAGTGCTGGCGAAAAGGTGAAGGCGCTGATCAACGAACACTTGATCAGTCTGGGCATCAACCCCAAGGTGCCACCCGTCGAACTGCTGGCGGAAGACTTTCTCGACAAACTGGCTGCCCACGCAGGCCAGAACAACGAGGCCAAGGCCAGCGAGATGGAACACGCCATTCGCAAGCACTGCACTGTTCACCACGATGAAGACCCTGCCTTCTACAAGAGCCTATCGGAAAAGGTCGATGCGCTAATCGAGAAGCACCACGACGAGTGGGAGCGACTGGCCGAAAAGCTGGCCGAGCTGCGCAAGGAAGCCATTGCGGGCCGTCAGCAAGGTGAGGATGGCATGAGCAAGGAGGCGACGACCTTCTACGAGTACATCGTTCAGCTTGGCTTCGCAAATGGTTCTGTCAATGATGCAGACAAGCCTGCATTCAAGGCATTGATGGAGACCACCGTGGAGATACTGCAGGAAACCATTGCCAGCATCGATTTCTGGCAGAACCCCGACAAACAAAAGCGCGTGCGCGGTTTGATCAAGACCGAGATCGCCAAAACGGGCATCGAAGAACTGAAGCTCAATCGTGAGCGTGTGGCCGTAGAGGTCATGAAGCTGGCCAAGAACCGCCACGATGAATTGGTCAACATGGCACGGACAGGGGGAGCGTGATGCAGCTCCGTCAGGTGCGTGACATTCACTACCAGTTATTGCCGGGCTCAGACCGGCAGACCGCGGATATCGTGATCGAGCGCGATGGCATCATCACCGTTCGCCCACCACTGCGGATGACGCCCGAGCAAGTGGACGAAACCGTGCTCAGCAAGCGGATGTGGATCTACCGCAATCTGGCTGAATGGCGTGATCTCAACGCCACTCGCGTAACGCGCGAATGGGTCAGTGGCGAGACATTCTTCTACTTGGGCAGTCACTACCGGCTGCAGTTGGTGTCTGAACAAGACGAACCTCTCAAGTTGAAAGACGGCCGGTTCTGCCTGTTGCGCGAGGTTATCGAGCGTGACGGCCCGAATGCCGCTCATCAAGTCTTCGAGTCATTCTACAAGAGCAAGGGTTTGCCCCGGATTCAGAAGCGAGTGACGTACTTCGCAGCCAGGGTTGGCGTGAAGGCAGGCGATATTCGGATAAAGGATCTGGGCTACCGGTGGGCGTCGTGTACCAAGAATGGAGATCTGCATTTTCACTGGAAATGCCTCATGGCCCCGCTGACTATCCTCGACTACATCATCGTCCACGAACTGTGCCACCTGCACTACCGCGACCACTCGGACGCGTTCTGGAACGAAGTGGACAAGGTGTTGCCGGATTATCGGGAAAAGAAGGAATGGCTCAGGGCTCGCGGCGCTGAGTTGGACCTCTGACGAGACGCCCTGGTGGCAGTTGGTACTCTAGCTTTCATGAAGCGATAAAGTGATGCGCGCCGGTACACGCGCGAAAACTGGT
>NZ_JAYMYJ010000007.1:0-4827 GCF_035668035.1 Candidatus Thiothrix phosphatis
TTGCCTCCAGGAACCAGATTGCATGACCACAAAACCCAAGCCTCGTGTGACTGTCACCACCTTGCGCAAAATGAAACGTGAGGGTGAGAAGATAGCCATGCTGACCGCCTATGACGCCAGTTTCGCCAGAGTGTTGGACAATCAGGGGGTGGATGTGGTTTTGGTGGGCGATTCGCTGGGTATGGTTGTGCAAGGGCATGAGACCACGGTGCCGGTGACCATAGAAGAGATGGTGTACCACACCCGGATTGTGGCGAAGGCCTGCCAACATGCGCTGGTGATTGGCGACCTTCCCTTTATGAGCTACACCTCCACCGACATGGCTTTGCGCAACAGCGCCCGCTTGATGCAGGAAGGCGGCGCGCACATGGTGAAGTTGGAAGGCGGCGCGCCGCAGGTGGCGACTGTTGCCCAATTGGTTCATCACGGTGTGCCAGTGTGCGCCCATTTGGGTTTGCAGCCGCAGTCTGTCCACAAACTGGGCGGCTACCGGGTGCAGGGGCGCGATGAGGCTGCTGCCCGGCAAATGCTGGATGACGCCAAGGCCTTGCAGGATGCAGGAACGGATCTGCTGGTGCTGGAATGTGTTCCGGTAGCCCTGGCGGAACAGATTACCCAGGCGTTAGAGATTCCTACCATTGGCATAGGTGCCGGTCGCGGTTGCGATGGGCAGGTGTTGGTATTGCACGACATGCTGGGCATTTCTGCGCATGCGCCAAAATTTTCCCGCGATTTCATCGGTTTCGGCGCAACCATTCCTCAGGCTGTTGCGTCTTATGTGGGTGCGGTGAAAACCGGGGAGTTCCCTGCCGACCAACACTGTTTTTTCTGAAGTTGACACGACATGATCATCATTGAACAAATTACAGCATTGCGCGCACAGGTCAAGGCGTGGCGCAGGGCAGGGGCAAGCATCGCGTTTGTCCCCACTATGGGGAACCTGCACGCCGGACATTTGGCGTTGGTCAGGCGGGCGCAGGAACTGGGCGATAAAGTGGTGGTGTCGATTTTTGTCAATCCGACCCAGTTTGACCGTAAGGAAGATCTGGTGGCGTATCCGCGCACCTTGGCGCAGGATTGTGCCTTGCTGCAAGAGGTGGGGGCGGATTTGGTGTTTACGCCCACGCCTGCGACCATGTACCCGACAGGGGGGTTGGTGACCAAGGTGGACGTGCCTGGCGTCAGCCAAATACTGGAAGGCTCGTCCCGTCCGGGACATTTTACAGGGGTTGCGACGGTTGTCTGCAAGCTGTTTAATCTGGTGCAACCGGATGTGGCAGTGTTCGGAGCCAAGGATTTTCAGCAACTGATGCTGGTCCGGCAAATGGTGCGCGATCTTGACATGGATATCCGGATCGAGGGATTGCCGACTGTGCGTGAATCCGATGGTCTGGCGATGAGTTCCCGCAACGGCTACCTGACAGCGGAAGAACGCCGCCTTGCGCCGGAATTTCAGCGGATTTTACGTGCGGTGGTTGACGCGCTGCACAAAGGAAGGCAGGATTACGCCTCCCTGCAAGCAGAGGCGATGAAGTCTCTGGAATTGAAAGGATTTCGCCCCGATTATGTGGAAATCCGTCGGACTGTTGATTTGATGCCACCGGAAGCAGGAAATATGTCGTTAGTGGTGCTGGGTTCAGCTTGGTTGGGCAAAGCCCGCCTAATCGATAATATTTCGCTTCAAGATTGAAAAATTTAACAGAAACCTCATAATAGTTTTGCTCTGCAAAACACTTCACAGAGATGTTCAGGAGAAATCGCTATGGAGCTGACGCTTCTCAAATCCAAACTGCACCGTGTCACAGTTACTCATGCTGAATTGGACTATGAAGGTTCTTGTGCGATTGACGATAACCTGATGCGCATTGGCAATATCCGCGAGTATGAGCAATTGCACATTTACAATGTCACCAATGGTGAGCGTTTCTCTACTTATGCTATCCGCGCCGAGGCAGGTAGTGGCATTATTTCCATCAATGGTGCGGCGGCTCATAAGGCGAGCACGGGTGATTTGCTTATTATTTGCACGTATGCTGGTTTCAGCGAAGTAGAGGCAGGTTTGCACAAACCTCAACTGGTTTATTTCGATCGAAAGAACCAAGTCACTCATACGTCCAAACAGATAGCTGTTCAGGCTGCATGACTGGATAAACCAAGTGTTGTTTCCCCAGGGAAGAGGTATGTTTGGCTCCAGCCGAAGGCGTGTGGTTAATTAGTGCAGGTTATCGGAAAAAGAAGGAAAAACCGGGACTTTCTTGTTATCGTTGTCGCCCGGTAGAGTAGGTTTATTGTTATGATTCTCATCTGTTTTGGGTCTGCTCACCCTGAGAGTACCAACCCCTTGACAACTCTCGCAGATGGTTAATTTTTTTACCGACAGCCGTTCAATGAACGGCGTGTCGGTAGGCTCTTATAACAGATCCATCTTGAAATCAGGCTTGTTGTTATTAATTGTCTGCCCGTCTTCCTTGGCCTGTATCTTACAGGATTGCGCTGAATCAATACTTAACTAATAAAATTTATTAATGTTTCTATTTTGTTGATTTTTCAGGCCTGAAAAATTTAATCTCCTGTTCAGTTTTAGAGTGTTCATCATCACATCGAGGCTTAATTTCACGCTCATTGTTATCGCTATATCGCCAATTGCGATGAGAATTTTCAGGGTTGGAATTTGGCCACGCAAGCAAACGTTAGTTTTATGCAACCTATTTTCATCTTGCTCTCGGCCTACCCTAAATCGTTGAAACCCGCTAGCTTGAACAGGCGTTTAGCTTCTTGTTCGTCTTGTGGCACACCGTTGCCTTGTTGATGCATGATAGCTAGCGTGGTTAGGGAACCCTGCAAACCCTGTTCTCCTGCCATACGAAACCACTTGGCCGCTTCCGCGCCATTTTTCTCTGTACATTCGCCTTCCAGGTACATGAAACCCAAACCGTGCTGGGCAAGACCGTAACCCTGCTCGGCGGAGGCTTTCATCCATTCGAATGCTTGTTTGTCATTATGGGCGACGCCCAGGCCGTTCTGATACATGATGGCGCATAGATGCTGGGCGACTTTGTCTCCTTGGGAGGCGAAAGGGGAAAGCAATTGCATGGCGCGGGAGAAATGTTTGGCTTCAAACGCCGCCATGCCGCTGGCGAAATCCATAGATTCAACATCGGTTTGTGACACGGGAATCTCCTTGTTCGTAAAATCGGCTCCAATCTTAACGCATCCGACCATGGCTGCCTAAATAGCCCACCCGGATGTCCGTGTTACCCCTATAGGGATATTCAGTATCAGGGGTGCCCTTCTTAAACTTCCGCGACATGGAAAATGCCACGATGACTGATATTAATACCGACCTCAATTTGAAATTACACATGCGCCAGTGCATCCAGAAAGTGGCGACGGGTCCTGAATACAGCAAGGATTTAAGTTATGAGGATGCCTATAACGCCATGCGCCATATTTTAAGTGGAGAGGCGGATCCGGTGCAGGTGGCGGTTTACTTTATTGCCTTGCGCATGAAGCGTGAAACGGATGAGGAAAACCGTGGCACATTGCAAGCCCTGATTGATGTTTCCGTAATCAATACGGCAAATGTAGATGAAGTGCTGGATATTTCTGACCCATATGACGGTTATACGCGCGGAGTGCCTGCTTCAACTTTTGTGCCAGCAGTGCTGGCGACTATGGGTGTGCACTCAGTCTTGCATGGCCTGGAGCAGGTGGGGCCAAAATTTGGCGCAACCCATCACAAGATCCTGAAAGCAGTGGGGCTTAATGTCAATTTGACGCCAGCCGAAGCTGTTGCACAACTCGAACGGATCGGCTGGGCTTACCTGGACCAGCGGCAATTTGCGCCACGCCTGCATGACCTTATCCCCATTCGCCAACGGATGATCAAGCGGCAAGTGTTGACAACGGTGGAAACCTTGCTGGGGCCTATTCGCGGCCAACGTAAAACACATTGTATGGGCGGCTATGTGCATAAGGGATACCCGGCGATTTATGCCTCCCTGGCGCGTCAGGCCGGTTTTGACAGTGCCATGTTTGTGCGCGGTGTGGAAGGTGGCATTATTCCTTCCCTGCAACAGGCAGGAAAATTGTTCTATTACTATGAAAAAGTTGAAGAGCAACAGCGTGACTTGATGCCTGCGGACATTGGCATCCAAGCGGAAGTCCGGGCGGTGCCCCTGCCGGGAGATTTGCCTGCCGCTCCGGTTATCGGGGACGAGATCGCAACGGCGGTCGATAGCGATGCGCTGGCGGTTAAGGCTGCGGAACTGGGTATGGCGGCACTTGGCGGTGAAAAAGGTTTGATGTACGACAGCTTGGTGTATTCCACTTCAATCTGTCTGGCGCATTTGGGACGTTATGGCTCAATGCAGGAGGCTGCGGACGCTGTGCGCACTGTTTTGGATGGCGGCAAGGCGTTGGAAACATTGCGCGCTGCGGCGTAAGGCGCCACATTTATTTCATTTTTGTATAGAGAGGACATGACAAATGAATATGCAGTATTACAACGCTGTAGTAGAAATGGAAAAAGCAGGCGTTGATCCGGAGTTCCTGCAAGGCTGGCAGGGCGGTTATTTATTGAACCCGATGCGCGAAGAGCAGCGCCTGACCGAAGCCTATGAGGCAGGTTATTCTGCTGGCCAGGAAAAGGACATGGAAGCTTATAAAGAGTGGATTATGGGTTGACTTTTATCCATCCTGGATAAGCAAATGAAAAGCGGGTATAGCCCGCTTTTTTGTTGTCGTCGATTTATGTACGTTCGTCGGATGCTGGCTTATGAGCAGCCGTAGATTACAGACACAATGCCCCTATATTTTCGTTTAATC
>NZ_JAYMYJ010000008.1:0-31836 GCF_035668035.1 Candidatus Thiothrix phosphatis
TGTGCCAGCGTTGATGCCCGGAAAATGGCTTTGTGGTCGTCTTCCAGCATTTTTACATAATGGGCAATGTAAGGCGCGTGTTCATCGTCAATCAGGGGCTGAAGCCCAATCTGTGGCAGCAGAAACGCAGCTCCCAGCTCGGCCACCAGCTCCTCAAAGGCATACCCGGCACGGGAACGCTCGGCATTGCGTTGCAGGCGTGACTCATGCCCTGTCCAGTGGATGTATTCATGCCCCAGCGTGGCATAGTAGGCTTCCGCACTGCTGAACCGCTCGATGCCAGGCATACGGATCTGGTCTTTTGTTGGGCTGTAGGCCGGTGTTTGGGTGGTTTCGACCACTTTGCCGGGCAGTGCCGCAAAGAAACGGCTGGTTTCGGTGATGATGGTCGGCTTTTCACCCAGAGTGTCCTGCCCTACCCCTTCCAATTGTTCAAGGTTGAAGACGTGGTAAGCGCGTGCCACCGGAATCTTGACGGTTCCCTCTTCGCTGTCCGGGTCGTCTTTCTCAAAGGTCTTGAAGAAACAGACCAGCGTACTCTTTTCACCCTTACGCACGTAACCGCCGCGTTCTGTAGCTTGTTGGAACGTCATCCAGTGCGGGGATGAATAGCCCTTGCGTTCTGCCTCCAGCATCAGCCGCAGGCAGTTGATGCCCTTGTAATGGTCGCCAGTGGTGCGTAATGGCAAGCTGGTGGTGTAACACTGTTTCCAGGGACGTACCCCTGCCTGCAATGCTTCGAGGATGGCGGTGGTGATTTCCTGATAGATGTCCCGTTTCATAATGGTCTCCTTGTGTATCGGTGTATGGCTAAACACGCGATAGCGGACTTCCCTGCCCTGCTCTTCCAACCCCATCCTGTTGTTGAGCGTTGATGGGTCAGCAGTGCTGTGTTGTCTTTGCATCGGGCAGGTCAGGGAAAGCGGGGATTGTGTCCCGTACTTATCTGTCCCATCCCGTCGTCTCGCGTCGGTAGCCGACCGCTTCGGCACAAGACAGGGGTGCAAGGAGGAACGCAGGAACGAGTAGTCCTTGCAGCAATGGCTTTTGTTGGAGCAGGATACCGGATGACGCGAACGTTAACGGGTGGGGCAGATAGGGGACATAAGACTGCTGAACTGCCCGATTAGCCTGTTGCAAGGCACGCCAGCAGCTAAGCCAGAAACGGGCAACAGGCTAACGACAAGTGGAACGCGCAGTGGCGGCGCAAGACGGCACGGAGGTGGCAGGGATTGGCGTGGAAATGGCGCAAGCCATTGCAGCAGAAAGCCCGGTCTGCAAAGAGCCACCCTACCCGGAATTTGTAGCAATAAGGATTTTGTCCCGCAACTATCTCCCCAGCCACATACCCTTGTTAACAGCAGAGTCCCCCGTATCAGGATAGTGATGGGTTAAAGCAGGCAGCCCTGTCCTAAGCATAACCCAGCACAAGGGATAGCAATCCCCACAAACAGGAGAATGTCAGCAACAGCCAAACTATCAGCCAGCAAGGCAAACCATCATTTTGTGACAGCAAACCTGCTCTCCCAAACAGGGGTAGGTGAAAGCCAAGGGGAAACACACCAGGTGCATACCGGCTGTATACGTCCACAGGGGCATTGTTTGAGATGCTATCCAAATAGTATCGGCAACATCTGCATCCAGTGCCCTGTCAGGTAACATGTCAGGCGAGACCAACCCAGACAAGAGGAACCAGAATGCACCTGAACCTGCTGGTACTGCGTTGCCGCGACATTGAGGCCACCAGAACCTTTTACACCCAACTTGGGTTGACGTTCACACGGGAACAACACGGTAGCGGCCCAGTCCACTATTCCACCTACCTCGGCGGGCTGCTACTGGAGTTGTACCCCACCAACGGTGAACCGGATAATGTCAGGCTAGGCTTTAGCGTCCCATCTACCCTGCTGGCACAGTTCAATACCCACACCCAAGACCCATTCCAAGGTTGCCGGGATCCCGATGGCAGGTTTGTCGCATTGTCTGTGGATGAATGAAATCCCCGGCAAGGCAGCGGGTCAAGGCAAGGGAAAGGGAAGAAAGCTGGAACAAGACAGGCAGGACACCCAAAAAAATAAAGGCGACTGGTCAGGGGTAAACCAGTCGCCTTGCTTTCCTTATTGTTATCGTGAGACTTCCATGTCCACAAGAGGAGGCTTTTTTAAGGGGACGTGCGCATTCTGGCACAAGCTAAATCCAAAGTGAACAGAAAACTTAACGAAAACTGAACGACATTTTTTTACAGACCAAGTTCCCTGCCCCGCAACAGTTTTTCCATCCCTGTTCACCGCAGCCTTCGCACCCTTGCCCCCAAGGCGTAACCCCAATGTCTGTCTTACTGACTGCTCCAACAAATCCCGTCCTGCCAGCCACAAAACGATGCCACCCTATGGGTAACACGGACAACATCATCTTGTCCTAGTCAGAATACTTGCCGGAAACGACCTGGATACCTTGCCTGACAGGCCGGGAAAGCCATTATAAAAGCAATCGCAGTTTTACATGTAAAACCGTCCCTACCATTTGTCCAGACAGTTACAGCCAATGAATAAATACGGATAAATTTATGGATACGGACAATTCCCCTGTTCCTGTTTTGTCCTGCCAACAGTACAGTTTTACATGTAAAACTTCTCTCCAGCCATCACCCTGACACACCTACAGACAGTATAAAGAATATCGGCTAAACTCCTTCTATTTCATGTATATGAAGCCAATATCAAGAATATCCATACTTGACTTATGAAGCATAATAAGATATATGTCCTTAGGACATATATCTTATTATGCGAAGTGATGTGAAAGCCAGTATCTCCTTTTCTACAGCCCTGCAACGGCTGATACTCACGGAACATCCCAAACCCGTGATAAGCCGCTATGAACTGGTAGGGTACATGGTAAAACTCTACCACACCAAAACCTATGCCGGTTTACCTATTGGCAAGCTAACATCCGACCTGCCCCAGCAAACCGTCATTGAGCGCAATCTGGATGGTCTGGTCAACAAAGGGATTCTGACCCAGTTCGCTAACCTGCCAGTGTTTGCTGTCGCTGGCCTGACAGCACCGACGGCGCAACAGGTCATTTGCACACTGAACCCGTTTTGCTACCTGTCACACCTGAGTGCTATGGAATGGCATCACCTGACTGACCGCATCCCCCACACTGTCCATGTGACCACCTGCACTGCCAGTGAATTCAGGCGGCTGGCAGAAGAAAAGGCCAAACAGGATTTCCAGCCCTTCCCTACCCTAGCGGACATTCCATGCAAGCACCATAAACCCGGCGGGGAGATTCAGGCGAAAACCATACAGGAACATACCCGCAAGGACTACCACCCTTACCCGGAACAACACGGTAGTGGTGGCATACGGGTTGCGCCCATCGGGCGCACCTTCCTGGATATGCTTCAGGAACCCGACTATTGCGGTGGTTTCAGCCATGTGCTGGAAGTGTTCACCGAATATGCCGGGCATTACCTCCCTGTCATCCTCAAGACCATCGACAAGGAAGGTAAGGCCATCGACAAGGTAAGGGCCGGTTATATCCTGCAAGAGCGGCTAGGACACCAGCACCCCACCATTGAAGGCTGGAAAGCCTTGGTACAGCGCGGTGGCTCCCGCAAACTGCTGGCGACTGAACCTTACAAAGATTCTTATTCAGAAATGTGGTGCATATCCGTAAACTTGCCCGATGGAAACCAACATTGAAGATTGGGTCAGGGCTGCCACCCCTGACCGTACCACCTTCCGGCAAGCTGTCCACCTGATCCTGCACGCGATTGCGGGTGACAATTACCTGCGGTTACGCATGATCATGAAGGGTGGCATGTTGCTGGGTATCCGTTACAGCAGTTCCCGCTTTACGGAAGACATTGACTTCTCTACCCACAACACCTTGCCTGAGATTGACCAAGCGGAGTTTGAAGCACACCTGCGGGAAGCACTGGTGGTTGCCGCTGATGAACTCCCCTACCCGGTTGTTTGCCGTCTCCAGTCCCTCAAACTGCAACCCCGCACAGGAGGCACTTTCCCCTCCTTCAAGTTACAACTGGGTTATGCCAACACCCAGGACAGCAATGCCGTGAAACGGCTGGAACGGGGTGCAGCACCAACCACGGTCAAAATTGATTACAGCTTCAATGAAGCCAGCTACGAGCTGCAAGCCCTGTCGCTGGATGGAGAAGAAACCATTCAGGCTTACGGCCTGACTGACCTGCTGGCTGAGAAGCTGCGCTCCATCATTCAGCAGGTGGTGCGTAAGCGTAACCGCCGTCAGGACGTGTATGACATCTGGTATCTGTTGGATACCTGCCCTCCCCTGACCCATAGGGAGAAACAGCAGGTGCTGGACACGTTTCACAAAAAAGCCGCAGGCCGTCTTGAGCCTGAACTGCTTCAGCAGGACATTTTGCGCAGATCAGACATTATGCAAGCATCCGGCAAGGAGTATGCCCTGCTGCGTGATGAGGTTTCACAACCCTTGCCGCCTTTTGAGATAGCCTACGAACAGGTTGCGGGCTTTTATGAATCCCTGCCTTGGCAATAGAACAGCCACACACCAGACAGCTCCTACCAAAGACAAGACAACCAACCACCATGCAAATTACCTTGAACTCAGGCCGTGAGGTTTATCTCCGGGATTTGAACCAGAGCCATACCTATGCCGGGTTGCTGCTGGGTGTCCCTAACCGGGAATACAACCAGGATCTGATCAGCCAGTTCCGCCAAACAGCCCAACAGGAAATGCACACCCATTATGCGTTTGTCGTCACACCTCCTGTACTGGATGTGTTGGATGCAGATGGCAGGAAACGCACAAGCCACAGGGGCAAACCAGTTGAACGTATCCCCTACATTGCCTGCACTGCCCTGTTCCGCTCGAATGGTGTAATGCGGGAAGGCGATGAAGACATTGCGTTTGCCTCCATCTTAGCTGTGGTCTGGTTTCAGGAAACGTTTGCCCTGCCGATTGATGAAGCGGTATTGGAGCGCATCAAGGCCATTGACTGGGACAGGTTGGCGGAAGCCTGGTGTCCTTGACTCCCCTACTCCAAAGATTCCCCTACCCCCATCCCAAACAACCACCTCCACAGGAAAGTTTTACATGTAAAACTTTCCTACTTCGGCAAGCTCCCCAGCAAACTGTCCAGTAACTCACGCGATGGTTTGACCTCGATGGCAGGTTGGAACATACCGGCCAATGCCTTGCTGGTGTCATCAACCTGCACTGCCCTACCCCACGTTTTACCCCAGTCATTGGTCGTGTAGCGATACCAGTCTTTGGTCTCGTTACCGTCACGCTCACGGTAAACAGAACCGATGAGCGCACCACTGCCATCTTTGCCGATATTGAAGTCTTCCAGCACCAGGTATTCATTGGCCCATGCTGGCTGGTTCAAGTCTGCCGGGAATGTCACTGAGGTACAGTCCACACCGGCAAACTGCCCTTTCCCGCACAGTACCGTATATTCCGAACCTGGGCCTTCAATCCCCCACATACTGAACAGCATGAAACGGTCATAGGCCGGGGTACTGTATGCCCCCTCCACCCGATGGCCTTCAGCCACAGGGTAAAGTTGCCACTGCCCTGCCCGCTGGATGAAAACCACCGTCCCCATCCCTTCCATACGCTCACCCACCAAGACAGGCAGGGTCACTCCATTCACCACGTAACCATGCAGCTCCCCCGCACCCAGCAATCCCTGCACCAGCTTGCGGTCAGGCGTGACAGCCTGTCCACACGACCAATCGGCCTGCCATGCAGGTTCCGGTAAGGTCGCTGCCGCCCACGCAAGTGAACCTCCAACCCAAGTGGCTACTGCCACCCCTATTACCAACAACTGACGCATGATGTTTTTCCTCTTGCCACACCCTAACTTTTACTTCCCATCCATAGCCTCCCACACGCTGGACGGCTGGACGAGGGAGTTTTACATGTAAAACTCCCCTGCCCTGTACCTACCAACCCGGTTCTCCTAACCCACCAAAGCCAGTGCTGCCTGTTTGACTTCCAATACAGGCAGGAATTCACCTAGCCCACAACTGGGGCCAGTGTACGCCGGATTGCGGTACACCACGCCATCCTGTTCCATGTGCCGCAGGATCAGGTCGGCCATTGCCTGCCGTTCCACCTGATTGCTGCCAACCTGCATTTTCTGGAGTGCCTTTTTCAAACCCGGACGGCTGGGACGCAACTGCCCTCCCCTGACCAGTTTGCACAAGGTCAGGTAGACAGACTCGGCCACCTGCACCTCATTGCCCTCACCGACTTTACCCGTAAGGTACTTACCCGTTACCTGTTTTGCACCTGCCGTACCGGGGTGTGGCGTACCTGTACGCTGACCACCCTGACCCTGGTGCTTTACCTTACCCGTAAGGCTGGACAGGCTGGAAGCACCGGTGGTGAGAGGGTTAACAGGCGGGGCAAAACCGGGCATAGGGAAGGTAGGGTTAGTGGTGGAGTAATCCATGCGCAGCCAGTCCCGTGCGAAATGGTCAGCCGGGATCATGCCGGGTAGGGGACGCACACCTGCACCACTTGCCGTCCCCGCACCCGTGCCAGACACTGCCGTTTGCCCTGTACCACCCGTACCTGCGGCAACAGGTAGGGTAGGTGAGGCCAAGGCAGATGAGGGTAGGGCAGGTAAAGAGGGGGCAGGTTCAAACGGGGAACCATCGGCATTCAGCCCTAGTAATTGCAGCGCCTTGCGATGGTTACCGACATACGTGCCAATGAAATGGAAGATGTACTCAAACGTACCGATCACCACCACCGAGAACAAGAAAGATGCCACGATGCCCTCCACGCTGAACATATGTTTCAGCAAACGGATCATGCCGTAATGCTTGTCCTCGTCATATTCCAACGCCTTGGCTTGGGCAATGGCGGTGGACAGGGCAGAGGCATTACTGGTCTGGTAAGCCGCTACCTGTTCACGCGCTGCGGCTACCCGTCCCTGTGCTTCTGCCAGTTTGCTGCCAATGGTGCGGGTACTGTATTCACTACAGGTATGGCATTGGGCCTTCTTTTGCTGCTCGGCTTCCCAGCGATGCACTTCCCCTTGGGCGGCTGCTAATGCTTGTTGGGCAGGGGAGGGTGCTGCCGCTTTGTCGGTCAGTTTGCTGATACTGCCCAGTGCCGTCTGGAACACAGGCGAGTTCTCGGAACGGTGGCGCACGGTGGCATCTTCGCGTTCCATGGATTGTGACACCTCGGAGAACAATCCAAAGAACACCACAATGCAGGTAGCAATGAGTGCAGCAGGCCCCTTGTAGCCACTGGCATACAGCAGCCCTTGCCCGAATGTCACCACTAGGGTGATGCCCAAACCCAGCCACGCATTAGCCCATTGCTCACCCGTCCAGACGGATGGGGTCAGGTCGCCGCCGACAAAATACTTCACCACAAACATGGCAGAAGCGAGAAAGGCCGCAACCCCAGCCAGCCATAACAGCCAGTTGGCTTTGGTCAGATCATCCACCAATTGGCGGACAGATTTCATGTCTTTCAGTTCTTCCGGCTTACCGCGTAAGGTATCCAGTTTTTCCAATGTAATCATTACAAACTCCTTGTTACATCCATGTACCCAACAGGAACAGCACCGCACTGAACCACAATAGATGCCCGTCAGCCCAGGCACGGATGGCGTAATACACACCACCCAGAATCACCAGACCAATCAGCACGTAGGGGAAGTGCAGGGCAAACCCGGCAAAGTTCAGGCTCTGCCACACACCGGGCAAAGCCACCAACAGCAGCCAGACCAAACCATCCCAAAGCCCCAGCACGAAACGCAGCACGGCACGTACCGGGACGGGAGGTTGGCTGTCCTGATCCATGACAGCCCCATTCACCATGAGGGCAGGGGAGGGCATTGCACTTGTCTCGGTCATGCGCTTACACTCCGTACTCCCCCGTAGCCCGACGGGGGTTCTTTGTGCCTGTCCCGTTTCCACTGCGGGGCTGGCATATCACTCGCGGCTGCCGCACCAACTGCTTCCACTGTTGTCCGGTGTGGTAGCCGCATCTTCACCCCTAGTTGGGAAGCTACCACGTCCACAGGAAGCCCCTGCAAATCGGCAAGCTGCTGTATCCATGCCAATTCCCCGGCACGTTCAAACACCGATGTTGGAACCTGCACGGCACGTTCACACGAGCGTTTTTCGCGCCATGCCTGTGCCTCCGCAACCACCAGTTCCCCGTTGTGGGCTGAACGCACTAACACCCGCAGGTAAGCCAAGGGCTTGCGTACCTTCCCGGCCTCCAGCCCCATCGCCAGCACATCCAGCACGGATTGGGCTGTCTGCACCGCAAGGCCACACAACAACCCCGCCATATCCTGACGCATTCCCGCCTCCAGACCCGCAGGCCACTCCAGTTCCCCCGCCAAAGCAGGCAATCCGGCACACCCGGAATCTGTAGCAGATGAACGGCAAGAAGAAACAGACGGACGGCTCAACCCGGAATCTGTAGCAGATACCCCAACACCTGCCCCAAACAACGCAACCCCATCTACCCCCACACGACCCAATGAAGCCGTGGGCAAAACAGCGGTTTGGGGTGAGGGCAGGGCAGGTTTACTGTTGTCGTGGTTGCTTTGTGTAAGGTTACTTAGTGATGTGTCCTGTTTTGGGACGGTTTCCGGCCTAAATTGGGACGCAGGCACGCCCAAATCAGGCTGAACAGCCACCAACCGGGCGGAGGGCGGGGCAGGGCAGGGGGATGAAAGTTTTTCATGTAAAACTTCCCTGCTTCCCCCATCCCCCACGCCGGAATCTGTAGCAGATACGGATACCGTAACAAATCCCTGAGATACCTCCCCGGAATTTGTAGCAGATTGCTGCACTGCATAGCCGGAATCTGTAGCACGAACAGGGGTAGGGGAGGGATAAGCAAAAAAACCACCGGAAAGTTTTTCATGTAAAACTGCAAACCCCAGTACCTCGCCAAACTTCCCCGGCGCACTGAGCAGCAGCCCCTTATCCACCAGCTCCTGTTTGGCCTGCCAGATATGGTTGCGCTGTATCCCCGTCAACTGTGACAACCGCCCGGATGACAGGTCATCAGATACCTTACGGTAGCCCAGTGTCTGGCGCAGTACAGCAGCAAACACTGCCCATTGGCGTTTGCCCAGATCGGCAGCAAGGGCGGCATCCAAAATGGTGACTAATGAATTCATGCACACACCCCTTCCAGCCGTTGACCGGAACGCACAAAGGTATGCAGGCGGATAAACTTCGCCACTTCCCAGACCGGATAACGCACCGACCTGCCCGTTTTCTGGAACGGCAACACCGGGCAATTGGGGCGCAACTCCGCAGACACACAACGCCATTGCTCCAACGTGCCTTCGGACACATCCAGCACAACAGCCGTTTGACGCGGGGTAAGGGTAGGGGGGAGGGTATTGAGGCAAAAGCCCAGTTCACGGGCAATCTGCACATACACGGCAATTTGTTCAGCCGTGAGACCAGGCCATTCCAACAAGGCGGAATGCGGCAACTGCCCCGTGCCTGATGGCAGGGCATAAACAGGCAGCGTTTCTGACATACGCAGCTCTCCTTTGGATTTTTACGATTGGGTAACAAGTTACCGGGTGTCGTAATCGCTCCATAGGACGCGACGCGCTTATTTCCGCCAATTGGCGGTCTTGTATGCCACGCACACCCGGAAAGCCGGATTGTGGACATAAAAAAACCGCTCAAGAAAGCGGCGGATTGTCCGCCTATGGATGGGATTACGGTCCCGTTCAGTTGTTATCAACGAGAATAGGTGAGGGCAGGGGAGAATGCAAGGGGCTGGGAGTTTTACATGTAAAACTTTGGGATCAGTGAACATGGCTTAGGGATGTGCAGGGCTTGTCCCCGCTTGCGGGGATGCAGCGCAAGCGAAACCCGGAGCAGCCCGACCCGCAGGGGAAGCCCCTGAATCCAGCTCTCTTGGGGCGTTGCCCCAAACCCCAAGGTATTTGTACCAGGATGAGAGGGCAGGGGAGTTTTACATGTAAAACTATGCATACGACAAACTAATCACCAAGAATGAACAATCATGGAAATCCCACACCTTGGCACAGTCACCAAAGACCACCAATTTGGCTGCTACTACAGCTCACCCATCCCCATTCCTGTACTGGGTGACATTGAATGCCGGATCGTCCTTGAAGACTACGATGAGGATCTGGCTAAAGAAGAATTCCACACCGCCGTCCTGAATTTCCTTTCCATTACCCCTGATGTCCTGAAAGCAGCAGAACCGCACTTGTACCGCTATTACCAAGACTGCAATGCCGACTTCGCCCCGGAAGAAGAAGGATACCTTGAAATCCCATCTCCCGAAGGTGTGTGGAAACACATCCAGTTCGGCACTGAACCAGTGGTTACTCGCCGCGCTTATCGTGACAAAGGCGTGTATGTCTCACTGGCGTGTAACTGTGACTGGGAACAAGAACACGGTCTGCAAATCGTGTTCAAGAATGGTCTGGGCATCAACAAAGTTAGCCCCTACGACGGACACCTGACCAACGCGGATGCTTATGCGCAGGATGAGCTGGAAGACGTGATATACCTTTAAAGTTTAACGGTAACAAACCACTTAGGAGTTAAAGTCATGTGAGAAAAACAGTTGTATCGACAGGTGAAAACTCTAATGCGCCATCATTACCATCTAACCATGACAGAAGCCTTGAAACTTCATTTTCTTTGATTCGTCCTGTTTTTTTCATAATCCAAAGTAAAGAACCTACTATCCGCCCAGGTCTCATATTCAATTCCCCAGAAATGCCGCCAATTGCGGCAAGACCAGCGGTCACTCCAGCACCAACACTCATGCCTAAACTTAAGGTCTTATCATGTTCCCCAATAGCAACCAAGTCATATTTCATCTCGCCGAGATCACGAATTATCATCCGATACGATTGATCAACCCGGCATTCATAAATATCCTTCCTCTTTGCCCCTTGAATTTTTTTGACCTGTAAAGAAGGATGTTTTGGGTCACTTATTAGCAGCAAAAAGACTTTTGGCAATTTCGCACGAATTTCCTTGGGTAGTGACTCGGCTGACTTTGCGAAATCCTTAGACATGTTTAGCATCATTGTATTGTTATCCGCTTATTTGAATTCTATAGCAGTATTCTGTAGTTACGTTTTACCGCATCACTCGATTTCATCAGACGGTATTCCATGCCGCTTGCTACCGCTATCTCGTTGGCAAAGGCTTTCTTTGCTTGCACAACCACGTCATCGACTTGGTGATCACCTTTTACTTCGACAATCACGTATTTCTCAGAACCATCAGGTTCTTGGCGCAAAAAGAGGAAGTCAGGGTAGTAGCTGCGTACTGCTCTTGAATCTGGGTCGATGTACTGGATGAAAAAATCAGATTGACCGTGGGTCAGCATCCCTGTGAAGTACAACTTTTTGACGCGCTGTTCCCGTAACAAGTCCCAAAACAGTTGGCGTTCTGGAATCGAGTCGAAACAATAGGTATCCAGATGGAAGCTCTTGGCACGTTCCGCTTCATCACTAACATCCCCCATACGCACGGTCATCTCGGCATTGGCAGACATTTCGTAGTAGCCATTCGCAGGTAGTTTGACCAGTTCAACTTCGTGTTCTTCGGTCTGTTCTTGTTCGTCTAGTTCGTACAACAACCTGAACAGTCGCGGGATAATCTCATCATACAGCAATTCGTTAAATTCGTTGGTCATCACCACCAGCTCATCCGTACCTTCGTGGGTGGTGTCCAGCAAGTCCTCAATCGCCAGCGGGCTACGGTTGAGGTAGCGGGCTATCTCGGCCACCAGCGAGAGGCGGGAAAACTCGCGCTTTTCGCGTTGTCCGGTCAAGTCAGTCGTTTTCTCACTCTTGGAGCGTGCCGCATCGTCCAGCGTCAGGCCACTACGGCGCTTCTCGATCAGGCGGTATTTTTCGATGAGCAAGTTCCACGCCTCGCGGTCGTTGCGGTCAAGCCCCAGTGCCACACCGGGCGATAATACCTTGTCGCGCACCGTGAAATGCTTGCGTACCCGCACCAGCCTGATTTTCACGGGTGGCTCAACCACGCGGATCTGAACTGGAGGTTTCCTTTCTGGTTTGGTGATCTCGTCGGCACTGACGCGGAAGTTTTGCTGTAACTCGTTGTCCAGAATAGTCAGATTGTCATCTGAGAGGAATACATGCCCGGTGTGTTGGACTTCGCCGATGGAACGCAAACAACGCATCGTAGCCTGTAAGACGAACACTTTTGACTTGGGTTCGCGGAACATCGCCACACCAAACAGGGAACGGCAGTTCCAGCCTTCGCGCCCCTTGTTGACCAACAGGATGAATTGCTTGTCAGAGGAGGGGGTGTCTAGGCGGTTAAACTCGCGGATGTCATCGTTGCTGGTTAGCTTGGGGTCGCCGACGTTGACCAGAATGCTGGAGGCCGGGATACCGTGTTTCCCCAGTGCCTTTTCAACGGCGGGCCTGAGTTCACCCATCAGCTCCTCGATGGTGGCAGCGAAGAACGCCAGCTTAGGCAGCATCCCCTCTGGGCGTAACCCCTTGGTCGCCGCCAGAAAATTGCTGATGGCAAGATCAACGAACTCGGTATTGCGGGTGTTCTGATAACTCACAAGGTTTACCAGCTTGAGGAAACCCTTGGTGATGGCTTCGCTCAGACCGTAGGCATACACCACTTCGGGTAGCACCGCTTGCCCCACGTAAGGCGTGCCGGTGTAGTTGTAGCACGCCACAACTTTTGTACCGGACTGACGCAAGCTGGCAGCGAGCATGTCAATGGTGGTGCGTAGGCTGGTATCAGTTTCTTTTGCCCCCACTCCCATATCCTTGGCAAGGGTCTTGCCGAAAGCGTGGTGCGCCTCGTCTACGTAGATACCTAGCTGCTCTAGGCGGCGTAACTTCTCAAAGCGTTGGTTGGTGGTCAGGTCGGCCTCGTCTTCAGGCTGGTCAAAGCCGTAGAGGTCGGTAGTATCGGCGTACACATCGATCCGGTTGAAGGTATCGCCAGTCGTACCAAACAGCTTATCTGGTGCGGTTTTTTCTTTGTTCTTGCGCTTAAGGATGATCTTCTGGGTGTTGGAGACGATGATATTGAAGCGAGACTTGTCCATCGTATCCAACGATGTACCCGACTCTTCCAGATAGTGAAACTTGAGGTTGGCGTTGATGAAGTTGGCGTATTCGGGGGGAATAACGCGGCTCTTGTCGAACGACTCGATTTCACGCAACGACTGTAACACGGTCTTGTCAGGAGCGAACACTAAGGCGTTGAGGCAATACTTGGTGTCTTTGTCGAATTTGTTGCCTAGCAGGAACTCGTAAAAGATACAGGTTGCCATCAGGATGGTCTTACCTGTCCCCATCGTCAGGGCAAAGATGTAATTGGGGTAGGTGCGAGTATTCTTACGCATCACCGCAAACACAGCTTTGTACTGATCTTGGGTCAGGGCATCGAAGATGTCTCCTTGGCGGCGTTCACCGACAATGCCACCCTCGACCCGGCTGGCAAAACGACCTTTCTTCTCAAACCAGTCACGGAAAATCTCCTCGATCTTGGCATTACCCAGAAACTCCTTGAGGAACACGTACACCTCCAACGCTTCAAATTGCGGTTGGCGCAGGTAAGCCTTGGGGTTTTTGTCCGGGTTGTTGTGGTCAAGGAACTTCTTGGTCAGTTCTTTCTGATAGCTGCGGATCGTGCCACGGTTGGCTTGGTAGAATTGCCAAAGAACTTGGAAAAAAGCGAAGTCTAGCGAGACGTTAGTAACTTTTTTTGCCTTAGCCATTGCTGATTTCCCCTTCCCACGACTCAGACAACAGGTCGGTGATCTTCACGCGGATAGTGCTGGCATCGGCGGGAATAGGGTAGCTGCCTTGTACCAGCGCATCCTTGCCGGGGATGTCTAGCACGGTCGGTTGTAGAACTGAACCGTCGTAGTTCCAGTCGATCAGAATACTCTCGACCAGCTCGCGCCAGTCTTCGACCGCCTCTTTTTGCAGGGAGAGTTTTTGCAGGAGGTTCATGGGGTAAAAGCGTTCGATGACCAGTGTACCCGCATTGAATGCCAACCGCGCATCAGAGTCGCGCCTGAACTCCAGGTTCGACTTGTCACGCAGGATGTCCACCACCTCCACGTCAATCTTGTAGGGCTTTGCGGCAAGTATCAGTTGTGCCTTGAGGTCGGCTTCATGCCCCATACACACCAACATGACTTTTTCGACTACTTGGTTAGGGTTCTTGTTTTGGCGTTCGTCCCATGCTTTGTAGTTGAAGCCTGCGATCAATTCGTTGAGGTCGGCGCGGGTAGCGATACGGTTGACGGGCATGATTTTCACCATAAAACCGTCTTTCTCACCGTCGAACACCGCCCCTTGAGCCAAGGGCTGGATTTCTAATGCCTCGATGAGTAAATCCTTCGCCTGTACTGGGTTACGGAAGATGTCGTAATGGTTGACGTTGTAGACCTCGAAGCCCGTGTAACGCTTCTCCGCTGGATCCAGTGGCTGCTGGCGCAAACCATCCGCTACCTTGATCAGCCGCTGCGTAGTCGTCTGCACAGCCCCAAGATTTATGTCTGCCCCGATGAACCTCCTCCCCAATTTCATTGCCGCCACTTGCGTCGTCCCAGATCCCATAAAAGCATCAAATACCAACCCATCTTTTGAACATGAAGCGGTAATTATTCGCTCTAACAATTGTTCTGGTTTCTTCGTTGGGTAATCTGAACCTCCTTTCATTCGCCCACAATCAGACCATATTGTTTGAAGAATTCGTCCATTGCTTTCTTCAAGGAAAAAGACTTTACATCGAGTTGATCCTTTCTTGTCATCTCGGAGATACAACTCACCACGCTCAAGAGCATCATCCATTGATTCTGGCGTAGGGTAAGTCCAAACACGATTCAAAGAAGGTTTAACCCCCCGCCATTCAAACTGACGATCTGAATTATTTCCTTTGTAAGTAGTGTTTTCTAACTTGAATCTACGCCCAACATTTTCATATTCTGGCGAATAGTTGATGACAGTACCGTTATCAAGAAGAATTAAACTGTATTCACTTAATGCTGAGTCAGATAAATTCCCTGCTGATGCTTGCCAATCGTAGTAAGCGTTATCCTTTTTCTTAGAATACCAGTAAATAGTATCATGAATTATCCCCAAACGGCTTTTTGCATCATTGTGTGGGTCTGTTCTTTGCCAAGTAACATCGTTCATAAAATTAGATGATCCAAATACTTCATCTAATATACATCTGATGTGATGACTTCTATGCCAATCACAATGAACCCAAATACTACCTTTATCAGACAGAAGTTCTCTAAGTAAAATCAAGCGCTCATAAATAAATTGTAAATACTCATCATTATTCCACAAATCACCGTATTGCTTTTCTTCAAATGCAGCAAAGTTACTATTAGTCATCTTACCTTGTGAAAATATTTTCTTACGGTAATCAGCTTTAGAATCAAATGGGGGATCTATGTAGATCAGGTCTACTTTGCCACGATACTCTTTCAGAAGATGGCTCATGACTTGCAGGTTGTCGCCCCAGAAAATCTTGTTGCGCCAGCCGTCCACTTCTTCGCCGTGGATTTCTTTCAGTTGGGCAGGGTAGAATTGGGTGGACGTAAACGGACGCTTGCCGCGCCAGTTGAGCATGGGGTAGCCCTTGATCGGCTCGAACTGGTACTTTTCAACGTTCTCAATCGCACCCGTTAGCACATCCAGCCCCAATGTTCCTTGTTTATCTGTCATCCTACTTCCTAAACTTCCAATTCTTGTTGTCACAATACGAGCGCATATCACAGTTCACGCACAACTTCGCAGGTCGCGCCGTCATGCTGTAATCCTTCTTCTCGATACGCTCCACGATCTCATCAAAACGCCCAATAGTATCACCAATCGCACGGTCATCTTTTGCAAACGTGACATAGGGGTTGCCACTGTCCTCACCTGTGTAATACAAGTGCATACGGCTCACCTTCTGCCCAGTGCGCTCCTCCACCAAATGTGCGTAAACCTCCAACTGGTGCTTATACCGCTCCAAGTTGTTACGCTCTTTCTCCAAGTCTGGCTTTTTCTCTGACTTGAAGTCGATAATCTCCACCGTCCCGCCATCACCACGGATAAGGTCAACACTCCCCATGAGGATGTACTGATCTTTGACCAGCGAAATATCTACTTCTGCTTCCCTAATCCGATCCCAACGCCCATTTTCACGCTCGTAGTAGCGCAACACATGCCCTAACGCCGCGTGTTGCGAACTCTCCGCCAGATAAACCCGCTCTTTCTTCGATAGCATCGCGTAGTTGGTCGCAAACCACCCCTCGATGTTCTCCCGATTTACCGCTTGTTCTTCGCCCCGCAACACCGCCTTATGAATGTCCTCGATAGTTTGGTGAACCAACGTACCAAACAACATCGGGCTAACCTTGATCGGACTAAACTCCAATTCCTTGAAGAAGCGATACTGTTCCGCACAATTCTCAAATAGCGTGATATGGGAAGTGAACGAATATTCACGCTTGATGTTCATTTCCTTGACCGCCTCAAACTCCAGCGCCGCCAAATTTACCGCTTGCCAGCGCGGTAAATCATAGAAAACCTTGTCAAAATACTTGGACGGCGATTTACCACGTCCATCACGCTCCTGAGCCGCCAGCACCAGCAAGTTCTGCGCCCGCGAGAAGGCCGTGTAGTACAGTCGCCGGAAGTCAAAGCTCTTGATGTGTTCCAACGGCTCAAAGCCTGCCTTGGAGAGGTAGCCACCGTCTTCCAACAGCTCATCGAGTGCGGTGTATTGCTTGCGCGGCACGGCCTCCAACGAACCGACTACCACCACTGGAAACTCCAGCCCCTTGGACTGGTGAACCGTCAGGAACGAGATACATCCCTTGGGTGCATACTCTGACACATCTTCATACTCGTTGATGCCGCCATCGGACAAGAAACGCAGGAACTGGTTAAACAGATCGCCGATATTCTTGTCTAGCCATTGAGGGGTTAGGACGCTGATGTAATGCAGGTACTCAAACTTTGCCAACAACTGCGAGAAGGTCGCCAGATTGCGCCCCGCTCGCCCTTTGTCTACCCCATAGAGCGCGTCATCCTCAAGGAAACGTGCAAATAGTGGGAATTGTAAAAGCTGGTAGAACAGCCCCGAAAAGGCGTAGTCGGTGTTATGGGTCAATGCCATGTGCTGCTTTGCCAACGGTCTTGCCCACTCCAACAACACTTTGTTTTCCGGCTTGCGTAGCTCGTCAGTAAACGGCTTAAAACATTCTTGGTCGTAGTAGTCCCAGATGCCCAGCTTGATATTCGCATCCCACTGGCGCACTTGGGGAAACTGTGGGAACAGGAAGATCAAGGCCCCGATCATCAAACGGATCTCTTCGCGCTCAAAGAACATATTGGAACGCGGCGAGTATACCGGAATACCGTGCTCTTCCAGATAACGTGCCATCGCCAGCACCCGCTCATTCTTAACCGACTTAAACAGGAACGCGACCTGGTTCCAGTCCTCCAGCCCTGCGGTCTTCAGCCGCAGCAAGAAGGTCATTACCTCGGCGTGCCACACATGATCTTCCTTCTCTGCATCACGCGCCGCCAGCCGCACTACCGTTGGCTCTTTCGGGAACTGCGCCTGTTTTGCCTCGATCCGCTTGGGAAAGCGGAAAGTGTGTGTACCATCCGTCCACGTCTGCCCATCCATCCAGCGGTTGTAAAAGCTGATGATGTCCGGGTGAGAACGGTAGTTGGTGGATAGCATTACCTGCTTGCAGGCGTTAGCGGGAAACAATTGTGGGAATTCCAGAATATTGCGGATGGTCGCACCACGAAAACGGTACAAACCTTGGTCATCATCGCCCACCACACACAAGTTACCTTGCTCACCGGCTAACAGCAGCAAGATGCGTTCCTGAATGGTATTGGTGTCTTGGTACTCGTCTACCATCAAGTAGGAGAGTTTGCCACGCAACTGCTCCAACACAGTGGGGTGGTTCTCCAGCAAGGCCAGTGCTTCGTACTGGATACCGGAGAAGTCCAGATAGTTGTTCTCGTGTAATAATGTCTGATATTGACGGTAGCAGACAGCCAAAGCGCGGATGGCTACGTCTGGCGCACTATCTAACTCGTCTAGGTTAAGGGCTTCTTCACTGACCTTGTTGACCCACTTCAACAGTTGTTCAGACTGTTTCCAGCGTGAACTACCATGAATATCGCCGATGACCAGTTGAATATCAGGGATGTCATGGAATACCTTCATTTTCTGGTACAGGAAATATTGCTGGTCAAACTGATCCATCAGGGTGTAGTTGCGCTTGAGGCGGGTAAATTCGCGGAACTCTTCCAAGAGGCGCAGACAAATTGAGTGGAACGTCCCCAAGTACATCTCGTTGAGGTTGAACTTGATCCCCAACGCATTGAGACGGTTGGATATCCGGGTGGTAAGTTCACGAGCGGCCTTGTCGGTAAAAGTTACGACAAAGAGCGATTCGGGGGTAACATTCTTTTGGGTGATCAGATAGACGATGCGTTCAACCAACGTGTAAGTCTTACCTGAGCCGGGGCCTGCAATAATTAATACCGGCCCGTCAGTGGTCAGAATAGCTTGTTGTTGTTGCGGATTAGCGTTACTACCTAACGTAGCCGACTGCTGCGGTTGCCGGTTGGTATCGACAATCTCGATAAAATCACATTCCATGATACCCCTTGGTTTGCTCAATCAAAGCCCGATGATCAGATACCGCAAACTATAAAATTATTTACTGGATACTTGAGTGGTTATTATGGCACATAAATTACCACTCTCTCAGTGATTGTGATCACGAAACAGACAGCCAACCAGCATCAAATAATCAAGTCCCCAAAAGCTCATGGACTAAACATTTACTGCAAATCACTCTGTTCCACAGGGGTCGTGTGTTACTCGAACCAGAGTAGAGTAGTGGCATACCCGTTCTCCTGGAGGAAGGTTTCTTCCATGACACTATCAGGTGGATTTGTTGCCCTGCTTGTATCAAACCACAAGTCGGTAGCCGACTCCTGTCTATAAACAGAATTCGCAGTCATTGCCTGGATTTTTTGGCCAAGGTGGTTCGGTAATGCCGCACCTTTATCAGTCTGCATCCAGAAACGAAGTGCTTTATTTCTTCGGACAGCAGTAACCTCCCCATTACGACTGAACACCAATCCTAATGGGAGTAGACATAAATCTTGGTAGCGATAAACACACGCCTTAAAACTCACATCGAATCTTTCCGCAAGGTGGGCAATAGCCTTGCAATCTGGGGTTTGGGGACAGTCAGGATGTGTCGTGAAGTATTGCCGTGGCATCAGCAATTCGGCAGCAAATTCGTTGGCCTCAACTTCAACCCGTTGAGAGTCAGTCAGCCCACCACTGTACGAGGACATATGCAAGTCTCTGCTCAAACATTCCATGTGGTGGTTATGCTTGGGTAGCATGAAATGTCCCAGTTCATGTCCAAGAGTGAACCTTTGCCGTTGTAGTGGCAATGATTTGGAGTTGATGAGGATTGCACCTTCAGTTTTCTCTGCGTTGGCAACAAGCCCTCCTTCCAGACTTGCTAGTGGCTGATGTCGAATTTCAACTATTCCGGCTGCTTTAGCAATCTCATCCAATGGGACAGGCAGATCCATACGAGGATTCTGCCTGAAAATTTCGGCTACGATTTCTTCGGGGTGAGTGAAGTCTGCAAACTCAATCAGTTCCAGTTTTACCATTCTTACGGCTAAGCACCTCTGCAAGTGAGAGCAGAGCTTTCCTATCACCCTCTGTCAGATTTTTGTCCGCAATTTGCCGGGCAAAAGTCTGGGCAATATCAAGTTCTTCTCGATCTTTAAGTTCTGCGAGGTAGTCTAAACTGACATCATAGTACATGGCTAATTTTTTCAACAAGTCGATGGACGGGTTCTTGGTTGTTCCCCTTTCCAGTTCCCATATGTGCGGTTTGGATGCTCCGACTGAATCTGCGACGGCCTGAAGTGATACTTCCCGTCCTAGCCGCAACTCCTTTAAACGTGTTCCCAGTGACATATCCCGCCCTCCTCGTGTGTATTGATAGATCTAACGTCATTGTATATATGCAGTTTGACAATGACAATGAGTTTGATTAGTCTAGTGTCTGAATGGATATACCTATCGAAGACAGGAACAGGGAGTTTCATTGATTGGGCAAACTTGGCATGTAGCCAAAAAAGGGAGGATGTATGAATTACGAAAAATAGAAGCGGACAAACCAAGAGGCTTGTCCGCTGGTGATGAGTAGGTACGTTACCAACTCACCGGGTGTAGGAACCTTCGAGTGTAGTACCTGCTCATCTCTCGTTCAAGAACTCTTGATAAGTGGATCATTATTTTCCTTATTTAGAGATCATCAATATGCAAATAAGCATTAGCGTGGATGGCTGCACGCTTAAAACAGCCGCTGGTCTTGTCAAAGGTGCGGAACTGCGCACTTTGGCGAACATCCCTCCCGATGAGCATCTGGTTATCAACCGGGCACATGCCCTTGATGTGCCAGTGAAAGATAGCGACTATCTGGTTCTCACTGGTGACGAACAACTGGTAACAGGTCGCAATAGTCACATGCTTCCTGACAATCCTTGCCTTGGCAAGCCCATCACGATCACAGTCAATGACACCCCATTTGAGCTGAAACACGCGAAAGTGACACTGGCAGATTTGCGTGAATTGGCCGGTGCTGATGCTACCGATGGCGTTTTCTTGGAAATGCCCCAAAGTGCGGACGAGCCACTGGCAAATGTGGAACGCCTTGTTGTCCAAGATGGTGATGCTTTCATTACCGTGCCGTGCGGAAATGTAGGAGACCACAACACTACAGGTGTTGGCGTTCTGCATGACGTTCATCATGACTTCCAGCAACTCCAGCAACACTACCCATCAGCGGAGATCCATCCAGATGGGGCGGGGCATCTGGTGGTTATTCGTGGAGTGCCTCTTCCCACCCACTGGTCTAGCGAGACGGTGGACATGCTTTTCCCTGTTTCTAACCTGTATCCACAGACTGCACTGGATATGTTCTGGGTTTCCCCCAAACTGTCACTGAAGGATGGTAGACAACCAGAGAATGCTGTCAGTTTTGACCGCCAGTATTTGGGGGGAACATGGCAAGGCTTTTCTTGGCACTACCCACCCGCTAATCCGTGGATGCCAGGCAAATGCAATTTGCTGTCACACCTACGTTTCTCCCTGTCACGTCTTCACCAGAACCGTTAAGGGGGTAACATGGTTAGCATGAGGCTTTTGCCGGAGCATTACATCCGGCTTAAAGCTCAGTTGACCAGTGATAACAGTGTAGAACAAGGATGTTTTGCACTGTCTCATCATGTCAATCTGGGCAACGAGACCCTACTATTAATAACAGACATTATTCCGCTCACCCCTGATGACTTTGCAGAACAGAAAGATGACTTCCTTTCTGTAAAGCCAGAAGTGATGTTGCGAATAGCCCGCATCGCACAGAAGGCTGGCAAAGCTGTGTGTATGATTCATACTCACCCCTACACCATTGGGCAAGTACGGTTCTCTCGTGCAGATGATATTGGAAATGAACGCACCTTTGATTTCTTCAACCGGATGTTGCAGGGGAAATTAAATTCATGCTTGGTATTCAGCGGGGATATGCATTCATTTGAAGGTCGTGTTTATCCTATCCAGCAGGCATGGCGACCTATTGAGACACTTACTGTTGTGGGTACTCCCCATTTTCGGTTGGTGGATGAACCAATATCAGAAAGCTTTGATCGGCAAGCCCGTCTGTTAGGCAGGAAAGGGCAGGGCATTCTTGGACAACTTTCTGTCGGAATCATTGGTGCGGGAGGAATTGGCTCAAACATCGCAGCTATACTGGCTCAGTCTGGTATAGGGAAACTGGTCTTAGTGGATCACGATGTCATTGAAACCAGCAATCTACCCCGCATCATTGGCGCAATACCACGAGATGCCCAAGAAAATCATCTCAAGGTAAACGTGGTGGCCCGTTATGTAAACACCGTGACCCCTGGCTGCAAAGTAGAAACCTATCCGTGCAGGGTACAGGATGTCGGAATGGCATTAGCAACGGTAGATGTTCTGATCTGTGCAACCGATGATGCCCGAAGCAGGGTCTTCCTGAACCAGCACTGCTGGCAATATTACATTCCATTGATGGATTTGGGCGTCCAGTTCGTGGCAGATGAAACATCTGGGGAACTCGTTAATGAAATCGGCAAGGTCAACTGGATCGTGCCGGGTACGACTTGCTTATGGTGTACTGGTCATGTTTCCAGTGAGTTGCTGAGACGAGAGACTTTATCCCCTGAAGCTGCGGCGCAAGAGGCGAAGGCAGGTTATATCCGTAACATGGACATACCGGAACCCTCCATGATGGCGTACAACATGCAGATAGCCGCCAGAGGCGCACAGACCTTGATTGGTAACATGACTGGCTTGGCTCCATCAGCCCCAGATGTTATGGAAAACTTCTACTTTCTCGGTCTGAACGGCAGGAAACATCATCAGCTTGTCCGTAAACGGCAAGAAGAGGGCTGTTGGTTATGCAATTCCCAGTCTCCCTACCTTGGAGCTGGCATGATGTGATGTTGGCATGGCTCATCCCTCCCTCGCGGGATGAGCCATCAAGCCCCCTCTCGCCACTCTGGGAAAATATACGGAGCGAACTTGACCCAAACAAGCGTGCAATAAGTTTAATCGTGAAATCACCACATTATTCTATCAGTAATACATTCTGTTCAGTTATATTCAAAAATTATAAGACAGCATCAGTTTTGATCATCAGTAAGCGGAAAGCCATGGTTATCATTTGGGTCTGGCAGGCTCAGAGAAACATTCATGGTGGGAAGATTTGTTGTGTAGCACCTCCCACCAGCAAACGATCTCCCTGCCATGTAGGAAGAGCAAATTTGCTTCACACAGGTTGACTGCCGGACAAATCCGGGGAAAGGAGAAGGGTAGCTGAATGACAGACCAACAACACATTAAGGTCATCGCTGAAGAGGCGTTACACACTTTCGACGAAATCGCCGCCAAAGCCGAGCTTGGCTATAAAGCCGCTTGTAGCAATGCTTGCGAGGCTCCGTTTGCCAGTGTCAATTCATTCACCACGCCTAATGCTGCCAACAGAATAGGGCAGATATTCAGTAGCAATAGAGAAGGCTATCACCTACTACTGAAAGAACCTGCTATAGCCCGAATAGTCGTTGAGGATGAAGATGGCCACCAACGGACTATCTACATCTCCCGCAAATATACCGTACCGATGGGTGACTCCATCGAGTTAGCCAGTTACAAAACAGCATTTGGACGTTTAGCTGCCCTTGATGTCTGCGATGAACTTACAGTTGAGATAGGCGACCAGAAAACAACCTTTACGTTACTGGAAAAATCGGGATTTAGGCCAGTCTCGCGTGATAACAAATGGGATTCTGAACGCAGTGTTTTTGAAGGGGAGGATTACGGCCCAATAACCGTTTCATCCCTACTCGACTGGTTGAGCAGCCAAGGGTTCACTGATAGTGCCGCCGAACTTGAAGCTTTACTTGCTGGTTCAGGCGAAGTAGAACTTCTGGAAGGGCTGCACCATGAAGTCCGTATCTCTATGGGATTGCGGGATCAGCCTATACTGGACAAATTCCAGGATGAAATATTCCGACTACCCTTGGACAGCCAGCTCTTGATATTGGGGCCACCCGGTACAGGGAAAACAACCACACTGATACGCCGCCTAGGACAAAAAATCGACCCAGAACTATTGGACAGCTACGAAAAAGCCAAAGTCCGTAAAATCATGGACAGCAAGGTGGATTATTCAAGCCACTGGCTGATGTTCACTCCCACTGATCTGCTGAAGCATTATGTGAAAGAGGCGTTCAACCGGGAACAGATCCCCGCATCCGACCAACGTATCCGAACCTGGGATTCTTACCGGAGTGAGTTGGCTCGTAATGTGTTGGGAATCCTGCAATCTGCCACTGCTGAAGGAAAGTTTATTTACAAACCGAATTTGCAGTTACTGCTCTTAGCAGTAGGCACGTACCCCAATGAATGGTTTGATAGTTTTAGTCAGTTCCATGCTGAAAGGATTTATGGTCAGTTACAGCAAGGCATCAGCCTGCTCAAATCTCTCCGCACAGAGAGTAATGCCTCCATTATCGACAAGCTAGAGACAATAGTCTCTGATGCAACACCTGCCACCCTCATCAGAGCTTACCAAGCTATCGAACCGGTTGAGGCCGATATTGCCAAACTCCTGACCAACCTAAAATCAGTCTCAGACAAAAATATCCGTACAGGTCTAGTCACCTCATTTAACAAAAACAAGAAGTTTTTGCGGGAGCTGGCGACATTCCTTGATGACCTCAAGGCAGATGAGGAAAGTGAAGATAATGATGAAGACTTCGATGATGAGAATGTGGAAAACCTCCCGTCTACCACGACGACCTCTGAACAAAAAGCAGAAAAAGCCTATAACCAGGTTATCCGTAGTCTGGCTCGATACAAATTCCTCAAACGCAACATTCCCAAAGGAAGCCGTCTAGCCAAAATACAGAATTGGTTAGCGGACAACCTTCCATCTGACAAGATGTTAGTCACGATAGGGGAAAACATCGCCACACAGAATGGGTTACGCCGCTTTGTGAACCCATCAAGACGATACATATCTGATGTTCCTGCAAGTTATCGTGAATTCCGCAAACAGTCATTCAAAGACCGGAACTGGTATCAATCCTTACCCGACAACAACAAGCATATTGGATCCATGGAGCTGGATGGAATCATTCTATTGATGCTGAAAAATACCCGCTCCATGCTATCCCAGTCTTACGTCAGTAGAAATGTTGAGCAACCACGCTATTCACTGGTGAAAATAATTTCAGACCGATTCCAAAGCCAAGTTCTGGTAGATGAGGCCACTGACTTTTCATCTATACAGCTTGCCTGCATGGCAAACCTGACACATATGGAGACCAATTCCTTTTTTGCTTGTGGTGACTTTAACCAGCGAATCACGACCTGGGGTGTAAGAAGTCTTGACCAGGTAAACTGGGTATCTAAGGGCATCAATATCAAGCAAGTTCAAGCCGTATACCGTCAAAGCCAGAAACTAAACAAATTTTCTTCCCACTTACTTCAGGTCATGGGTGGTGAAACTGAAAATAGGGGTTCTGTTCCTACCCATGCAATGCACACTGGCTTTGAACCTGTTCTGGTCGAGGGATGTTCTGAAAACAAGCTGGTTGTCAAATGGCTAAGCGAGCGCATTCAGGAGGTGGAACGCAGCGTAAGACAAATGCCGACCATTGCTGTTCTTGTGAACCATGAAGATGAAGTAAAACCTGTCGCTGAAGCCCTCAACGAACTACTGGAGGATGTCAATCTGAAGGCTGTGGCTTGCACCGAAGGTAAATCGTTAGGGGAAGGAACGGAAGTCCGCGTATTTGATGTCCAGCACATTAAAGGGTTGGAATTTGAGGCTGTGTTTTTTGTCGGGATTGATCGGCTGGCTGCACAAATCCCGGATCTGTTTGGCAAGTATCTCTATGTTGGTGCAACCCGTGCCGCCACGTATTTTGGCATGACTTGCGACAACAAGCTGCCTGAAGTTATAGAGCCATTGAGAGACTCTTTCAGGGAACACTGGTGATACCCATCCAAGCGGAGCGCGGCAGAGGCCAGGGATGCGCAAGGCTTGTCCCGCCTTCGGCGGGATGAGCGTACAGCGAACCTGTAGCAGCCCGTTCACGCAGTGAGGCCCATCACTTCCCACCTTGCCAAAAACCTATACAATACCCCCTGCAATAACGACCACACCCAAGGGCAATCATGTATCTGGAAAACGGCACACTCGTTTACTCCCCCTCTGACATTACCACCTTCATGGCAAGCCCCTTTGCCTCTTGGATGGAACGCCTTGTCCTTGAATACCCTGACAACTCCCCCGAACCAGACCCAGCCGATGAACTCGGTGGTGTCCTCCAGCAACGCGGCCTGCAACACGAAGCCCACCAGCTCCAGCGATTCCTAGAACAAGGCTTCACAGACTGTGCGTAACTACTTTTCTATTCCTGAAGGAAAATGGTAGCTATGTCATTGTAGAAGTGAAAATGGAGAATATGATTGATGCCCTGGTAATACAAACCAAACAGGAATTTGCAGAACAGATGGCGGTGGCCAGCGGCATGACTTACCGACAAACCAAGGGATCGGATACGAAAAAACGGCGGTATATGGTCTTTCTCTGGCTAGTGGCTACAATTTGAAATCTGATATTATTCAACTTTTTGATATTTAAAAGATAAAAAATTTACGATTGTAGTTATAGTCATCATTCATCGAGGCACTATAAGCAGTTGTTGTGAAGATGAAAATCATGTCGGCTTACCAAAATGAATGCCAAGAAGCCGGTTTTCTGGGGTATCACCTCGAAGGGTTAGCTTCACTGAAGAACGCAGTACAGATTGTTCAGATTCAGAAAGGAAATCCGCCATCGCATCAAAGTTTTCAGTATTCAGGGAAGCAATATACTGTTTCCCTGAGCCTTTGATTGAGTCCATTACATAGCTAAACCAACGAGCTCTAGGACGAGGATCAATGTCTGCAAACAAACGATTATCATGCCAGAGAAAATCCATCGAATGGTTGGCTCCATACATGAGAAACACCCAATCAAGACAAAGAATACGAGCAGAATTTATACCGTCAGAATCATCCCCCGTGATCTGCACATCCAGATTATATCTCAACTGGTTATCACCAAGATTATTCTTTAATACAAGACCTGACGGATGCCTTGGGTAAAGTAGCTCCGCCAGTTTCTTAAACTCATCATCAGCCTGCTTGATGGGATTTGTACGAACATAATTGAATGCTAGCTTATCTTCAGAAAGCCGTTTCTCTTTCACCATTTGAGAACGCTCCTGAAGCTTATCGGAAAAAGTTAGGAACTCGTCCAAACGTGCTCTTTCTTCCTTGTATGACGCCAATATATTGGCTGTTGCAGCATACTCGTCTAATGCACGCTTTCCATGTAGAAGTTGCATCTGTTTGTCCCGCTCTCTTGCTATGTCCCGCCACTCGCTTTCCAATTGGTCTAGCTCTTTGGACAATCCCAAACGATCTTGTTCTAACCTCTTTTGGCGATTCGCAGACAAACCATTGTGGAACCGCTCAACTGCCTCGAAATGCTCAAGAATCTCGTCTCTGAAAATTGACTGCAATCCTTCGTACAACGCAAGTAGATCTCCTCTTGATATATCAGGCTGTTGAGTAAGTGATTTTTCAATGCCAGCTAACTGGAAGCGAATAATCTCCTTATTTTTCTCATTTTCTCGTAGCTTCTTCGTCAGATTTTCAGCAACCTGCTCTATCTGGCGATAGTCCTCTGCAACCTGAAACTGACTAAGATCTTTTATAAGTTTCTCAATTTCTTTGCCCAACCATTCGATACGCACCTGAGGGTTTGCACCAGTACGAAATACTTCCCTAAGGAATTTATCACCCTTCAAATTAGTGACGGTTTGCTTAATCTGATCAAGCTCCTGCTTTGATGAACGCTTACTAAATACCAACGAGAATTCTGCCCCAAGAAGATACAATGATCGCAGCAATCCATCATATTCAGACTCTTTGCGTGTCTGTAATGGGTTGGTGCAATCATCCCTGTGATACCTTGCAAACCGTGTAAAAAGGGATCGAAAGGTTAGACGTTCAACAGTATCATCAAGCTTAAACGGCCCCCTGTCATTGAGCCACCGTCTGAAGGCTGCTAGAGCAATCTTCTGCCCATTCAAGAACAGCTCCTTACCATCACCACTTCTCTCGACAGTATAAATATCCTGTCCCAGTGAAAAATCCAATCTGAACATCCAGTCTGGAACAGACGCAGCCAGCTTGGAATCAGCATTAGCCCCCAAGCAATGGTGAACCAACCCCAGTGATAGGGTCTTTCCTACACCATTACTACTACCATCCTGCGAATTTCTGCTAGACGCATCCCCGACAATCAAAGTGAGTCCCTCTGAGTTAAACCTCAGAGTCTTGAACGAGGGTTGATCACAAGACAGTTTGAGCAACTTCATGAGCTTTTCACCCTGATACGACCGCCGACAACTTGCTCAACTTGCTTGATCGCAAACAAAACATCTATTGCCAAAACAAAGTGTGTAAAACAGGGGATCCCTGGCCACTGGGTTGAGGAACGATCGAAATCAGCCCATAACTCATCTATCGTTCTGGGTTCTACCATCAGCGTCCTCAAATGTCCTGCAAGAGCAATGATTGAGTCACTAAATCTGACGTGTTTATGCGGCACTAGCGCACTCTGGATGTTCATAGACGTCACACGTTTCAAAGTACTTAGAAATCACAACCTGGGCAGCTTCCCTATAAGCCTTCATGCTATGAGGGTGCTGCCTCATGGTCTCTGGTATTAATTGTTCAACCATCCACACATACCGAAGGTTCGCAAAACCAGTTTGTGTGCTTTGGACAACCGTCTTACTGTCTGCATACAGTTTAGACACCTCCTCCGAAATACTCTGCATAAGTCCCGGTTCCCTTTTCACCAGAAAATCATCCACAATAGAAACCTGATATTGGTACGAACGCAAGTAATCACTGACGGGAACAGTCAATCCGTTGAACTGTATCTTCTCGCAGAAGTCGGGTGCTGACTCATCCAGCAATGGAGGAAGAGAAGACGACTCATCTGCGAGATAGCTCAGCACCTCCCCAACACAACGGGCATCCAAGAAACCTGGCTTCCCTTCAGGTATCCCTCCTACAATGAAAGTTTTTTCCACATCACTTAATTCCATGAACATTCGTTCTAAGGAGCTACCTGCAAGCACCCTTGCATCCTCTAGACCATATTTCTCTTTCAATCCTTGTAAGCTACTGGCAATCGGTGCTGGTGCTCCCATGTATCTATCGTTATAGACGAAATAATAAGCTCTCACACTACTCCACTTGGCAGGAAGCTTATGAAAGTCATCAACTGCCTTATTTACTATTTCAGATAAGGATGTGCCGGAATTGGGCTTTGGACCATACACTTGATAGTAATGCCCCTTAGAAGGCACCCAACCATCGTTTCCTCCGTCCCCCCAGCTCCCCCAAGGATCAATAGACTGGAAATCATCAACAGAGTACTGAAACAGATTGTTAATCAATTGCTGGAACGATGTCCCAAAAGACTCATAGAGTTTGACCTTGAATAAGTTCCTATACCAGAAGGCAGTGTTTGTTGACACGGGGCATCATGTCCTTGAGTTCTGAGAAAATTGCACAACAGTATAAATAACAATCAATAAATCAGCCATATTAAATATACTGTAACCGAATAATCCACGCAGCACGCGGAAAAGCAAGGGATGCGTAAGGCTTGTCCCGCCTTCAGCGGGATGAGCGTACAGCGAACCTGTAGCAGCCCGTTCACGCAGTGAGACCCTCAAACCCAAGGTAACTCCATGACCACCTACGCCATCCTCGACTTTGAAACCACCGGCATGTCTCCTGACTATGGCGCTTGTCCCACTGAAATTGCTATCGTGCTGGTAAAGGATGGGCAGATTACTGACCGCTACCAAAGCCTAATGAACGGCAATACTTGGATACCGCCCTTTATCGAATCCCTGACCGGCATCACCAATGCCATGATCCGCAAAGCCCCACCCATGGACAAGGTGATGGGTGAAGCCATCGAGTTTGCAGGCAACCACCCATTGGTAGCCCACAACGCCTCTTTTGACCGCAAGTTTTGGGATGAAGCACTCACCCAACAAGGCAAGCAACGCCAGCAGGATTTTCTCTGTTCCATGCTGCTATCCAGACGGGTATTCCCCGAAGCACCCAACCATCAACTGGGAACACTGGTCAGGTTTCTCCAGCTCCCCATGTCCGGGCAGTTCCACCGTGCCTTGGCAGATGCCCAAGCCACTGCTCACCTGTTCATCAGGATGCAACAAGCCATACAGACCAAACTTAACCTGCAAGAGCTGACGTGCCAGAAACTGCTGGCAGTGCAAAAGCAAAAAATCGGCACATTTTGAATCCAAGTAGCGTATCCGGGGCTTTGCCCCAGACCCCAAGGTATTTTGACCAGGATGATGATTACATCTGTTAGGAAATCCTGCTGGTTATCAATTGTTCATTCCACATTATCGTGATATAAAATAAACAGTACAGATATTTTGCAGCTATCCTTTTTATGACTAATCCTCCAGTAAGATCGGGGGGAGGGTATTATGCGCAATTACTTGACCACGCTGGTTCTCAGTTTGTCTGTGTGCGGTTGCGCCGCAATATCGGCTCCCAATGGAAGCTCAACCGATGCTCCATCCTCGGTAACTACAGCCACCCAACCAGACCGCGTTACACGTCCCACACCGCAACCGTCTTCTCCAGACAGTAGAGAACATACAAATACAATAAGCACACCAAATCTAGCCAGCACAAATTGCAACCTTACTCAGGAATCTGTTTTTCCACACGTAGAAATAGGACAGATCCCTATTTTACGGGACAGACTAACCAATGCCGTACTGTTCTCATCCCAGATGCAGGTTGATACCGATGGTGCGCCAGATGCCTACCATCCCGATGATATTGGCATCACCCATATTTGTAATGGTGTAAACGTCAATGTCGGTGGAAGCTGGGAACCTAACTGCCTGACGAAATTCAACAGGGCAAAAGCAGAAGACTTCCAAGGATCAACCAAGATTGATTTCTTTGCAATGGCAACCGGATCAAATGGCGTTCCAATCATTCAGGGTAACAATGATCCAAAACCTGGTTACTTCGTCTCTACCTCCTCATTCAAACAACCGGGGATCAATAGGAACACACCACAGGCGCAACTCGACTCCAATACAATCCCGTATATAGTCATCCCCGGAACTTGGCAGAGGTCTTCCGCGCCGGGAGTAAAACTGGGAGATTTTGCCGTGGTTCTCAGGAAGTCGACTGGCAAGATTTCCTATGCTGTCGTTGGTGACACTGGCCCAAAGAGCAAACTGGGCGAGGGATCCGTTGCATTACATGAAGCACTTGGGAACGATCCATTCATGATGCGCTATGGAAAACGTCGGGCAATGAAAGGCATTGGCAGCAGAGATGTTCTGTACGTCATCTTTCCAAACAGCCGTAAGAGCGGCGAAGTAGTCACCAGTCAACTGGTCGATACGGAAGGCGCTAGGCTGCTTGAACAGTTCGGTGGCAAACAGAAACTGTTGAGATGTAGCCGATAGTATTGGCAGGGGGAGCGCGCCTCCTCCTCATGTAGCACACGGATAAGTCAGGAATACGTAAGGCTTGTCTGCAAGGATTGAGCGTGAGCGAAACCTGCGGCTTTCTGATTCCCAAGAATCCCCTATAATCCCCACATGAGCGAAACACCTACCCCCTACCATACCGGCAACGAGCTGGAAATTGCCCTCAAAGACCTTGAACGGATGCTTCGGGAAGTCACGGAAAACCCGGATGCCAGCATCTGGTTGCGCAAGGCCATAGCGGATCTGTGGCAACGTGACAGCATCGAGGCTCTGGAGGATCTGGCAATACTGCAAACACTGCTGCAAGCCAAGAAGAAATCCGACCTGCTGATGTTGGATCGTTGGGCAGAATCGGCTACCAAACACTAAAACTGCATTATTCGTCCGCTAACAATAGGCGTGCTGTTCGGTAGCAAACACCAGTTCAGGCAGAACCAGTTCCCATTGGTCATTGCGTAACTGTTGTCACCACCGATGTAAAACTGACCCACCCCATCAATTGAAAACTGACCCAC
>NZ_JAYMYJ010000009.1:0-4712 GCF_035668035.1 Candidatus Thiothrix phosphatis
GTGGAGCAAACAGCCCTGAGACGATCCGGGCGGCGGTGTTCGACAGTTTTGCGGCCATGCCCAACCCTGCCCCTTTGGGTGACGCGGTGCTCAACCGCATTGCCGACAAGCTGGCCATCAACTGGGCGCACACCCGCCCTGCTGCTGTCCACGGACAGCAGGACAGCCAGACAGCAGGACAGCAAAACACTGTCCACGGACAGCAGGACAGCGCCAGACAGCCAGTAACCACTGTCCACGGACAGCAGGACAGCCAGACAGCAGGACAGCAAAACACTGTCCACGGACAGTCAGGACAGCCAGAGCTGACAGCGGCGGCCAAGGCGTTGGAAGCTGACTTATATCCTGAGTGGCTTAGTCAGGTATCCATCAAGGCAATCACCCAGGGAGCGCGTGATGCAAAACGTTTCATCAGCCAGTCGACTTTCACGCATGGCGATAAAACCGTGCTGTCCGTTCAGGAAATGGAACGCATTTGGAATGTTTGGCAGGAACGCGCCGCCAATGATGGCGTCCTGAAAGCAAACCCGAAATATCAACCCGGCAACCGGCAGCCTAAATATTTACTGACGGCCTGATTTATAAACCAACAGGGCAGGGGATTTAAAACCCTGCCCACCTTTAAAACATGATGGAGCTTTTAAAATGGAAAGACCCGCGAAAATACAGACATTCAATTTTGAAGAATGGAAACAAAAATTAAGGCAGAAAAAGCCTGAAACCCAACCCGAGGACAGGGCGCTGGATATGCATGAGGTCGTAATGAGGGTTGGGGCAAGCCGCAGCAGCATCAACCGTTGGCGGCGGGCAGGAACTTTTCCTTGGGGCAAAAAATACGGCGCAAACATGCGGCGCTGGTTAGAATCTGAAATCAAGGCGTGGGAAGCTTCACGCGAAGGATAAGTTTATGGACAACAGCAAAAGAAAAGCCCCTGATGCTGCAAACACCAGAGGCGTTAAATTCAACGATTTGAACCGCAATTATAGGCCACAAGCTGAAAGGTTGCCAACAACAGCACAGGAGTTTTTTACAAATTTCCGTCAATCCATAATAGAAAATATTGGCCATGCCCCAAATGTCATAAAACCATCCGGCAAATTGGAGCGCTTTTCCAGTAATGGAAAATCCGGCGATTTATCCGGTTGGTATGTGCTGCACCTGCATGGTGATTATGCGGCGGGAGTGTTTGGCTGCTGGCGTACCGGCATCAGGCAGACATGGCACAGCGCCAAGGGTTCCTGGCGGTTGTCCGGCCACGAGTGGCGGGAACTGCACAAGGCCATCACAGCAGAACGCGCCCGGCAGAAGCAGGAGCATCAGGCCAGGGCGGACAACGCCCGGCAAGTGGCCGCCAGTTTGTGGAATGCGGCCAGACCTGCTGACCCTACGCACCCTTATTTGCTGCGCAAAGGGGTAGGGGCTTATGGTGCCCGCCAGCACCGCAACAGCCTGCTGTTGCCACTCTGTGACCTGGACGGCATGTTGCACGGCCTGCAAACCATCAGGCCGGATGGCATCAAACGCTTCCTGGCCGGAACGCCCAAGCGCGGCCTGTTCTGCCTGATTGGGGCGTCCATCACCCACCCGCAGGGCGTTTACCTCTGCGAGGGCTACGCCACCGGCGCAAGCCTGCATGAAGCCTATGGCCTGCCTGTGCTGGTGGCGTTTGATGCTGGCAACCTGCAACCTGTGGCGTCCGCCTACCGTGAACGCTTTCCCCATATCCCCCTGACCATTTGCGCGGACAATGACCGCAACCCCGCCAGCAAGGGATACGGGGTTGGCCTGGACAAGGCGCGCGCCGCTTGCGCAAACCTGCCGGGCGTTGGCCTGATCGTGCCGGAATTTCCCGAGGGCGCGCCGCTGAACCTCTCCGATTTCAACGATTTGACTGCATTGCTGCGAAGCAACGCACACAAGGAACCCAACGTATGAACACACCGACTACCCACAATATCCCAACCGGCAAGCCTGCCTTGTCGGTTGTGAATGGTTTTGTGCGCACCGAAAAGCCAACAGCGGACGGTTGGGAACAACCCGAAAGCCTGCTCATGGGCGGGCAGGGTGCCAAGTACCCGCTGTCGGCACTCCCCGGCATCATTGGCGGCGCAATCCGTGAAGTGGTGGCGGATGTGAAATGCCCACCGGCACTGGCCGCCAGTTCTGCCTTGTCGGTGCTGGCCATAGCCGGGCAGGGCGTCGCCAATGTACAGGCCAACAGCAGGATCAAACCCAGTCCCCTGAGCCTCTACACGTTGTCCATAGGCGAATCCGGCGAACGCAAAACCACGGCGGACAGCTTCTTTTCCGACGTGCTGGAAACATGGGCGCTCAACAAACAGCAGGAAAGGGAACAGGACGTGATCCGCAGCCGGGCGGTCATCACTTCATGGGAAAAGGAACTGGAAGGCATCAAGGAAGCCATCAAGCAGGCAGGGCGCAAACAGGAAGACACCGGCGAACTGACCGAGCAACTGATACGCCTGGAACAGTCAAAACCGGCTGGCATCCATTCCCCCAAGATGAAATACACCGACACCACCACCGAATCACTGGCGCATAAGCTGGTGCACTTGTGGCCATCGGCTGGCGTGCTGTCCAGCGAAGCCGGGATAGTCTTTGGCGGCTATGGCATGAAGGCCGACAACATCACCCGCAGTCTGGCTTTTTACAACACCGCATGGGAAGGTGGGCGCACATCCATAGACCGGCGCGGCGATGGCGGCAGCTTTGAAGTGAGGGACGTGCGTTTGTCCATGGGGTTGGCGGTGCAACCCAATGTGATCCACGACTTTTACGACAACAACGGCGAGCTGGCACGCGGATCGGGCTTTGCGGCGCGCTTCCTGCTGGCATGGCCGGAATCCACCCAGGGCAAACGCCAACTGACCCTGGAAGAACTTACCAGCGCACCCGGCAAAAACGGCCTGAGCCTGTTCTACGCCAAACTGCATGAAGTGCTGGAACGGCAGTATGTGAACGGGCAGGGCGGCAAGCTGGAAAGCCTGCCCACCCTTAAATTCTCCCGTGCGGCGCTGGAAATCTGGCTGGATTACTTCAACAGCATTGAAGATGAACTCAACGCGGGCGGCAGGTTTGAGCAACACAAGGACATCGCCAGCAAGTCGGCGGACAACGCGGCGCGTCTGGCTGGCCTGTTTCACTTGTTCAACGGTGGCGACATTCACGACGCCATCCAACCTGACGCCATGGGCGCAGCGGCGAATCTGGCGGGTTGGCACTTGTACGAGGCAAAACGCTTTTTTGATGAAATCGCCGTGCCGGTTGACATTTCCAACGCCCTGAAGCTGGATGGCTGGCTGACCCGTTACTGCAAAGACCGCCACACTGATGGCATAGGCAAGCGTGAAGCCCGCCAGCTTGCCCCCAACCGCCTGCGCAGCATTCAGGAACTGGACAGGGCGCTGGATACGCTGGTGGAGCATAACCGGGTGAGGATCATTGCCGAAGGCAGGAAGGAGCGGATAGAGGTCAACCCGCAATTGTTGGCGGGGTAGGCGGAAGCCTGCCTTGTGCAGAGGAACCAGAAAGCCGGGGCAACCCGGTTTTTTTTCGTCTGGTGGAAGTGTAGCAAGTGTAGCAGTGGCAATTGCTACGGTTTGTGGGGCAGGGCAGAAAGCCAGAACCGTTATTAATCATTAGGTTATGGATTGATGGCGGCGAAGTGTAGCAACTGTAGCAACTGTAGCAGTGGCAATTGCTACGGTTTGCGGGGCAGGGCAGAAAGCCAGAACCGTTATTAATCAGTAGGTTATGAAATGCAGGCGGCGAAGTGTAGCAACTGTAGCAAGTGTAGCAGTGGCAATTGCTACGGTTTGCGGGGCAGGGCAGAAAGCTAGAATCCTTACTAATCATTAGGTTATGGATTGATGGCGGCGAAGTGTAGCAACTGTAGCAAGTGTAGCAGTGGCAATTGCTACGGTTTGCGGGGCAGGGCAGAAAGCTAGAATCCTTACTAATCATTAGGTTATGGATTGATGGCGGCGAAGTGTAGCAACTGTAGCAAGTGTAGCAGTGGCAATTGCTACGGTTTGCGGGGCAGGGCAGAAAGCTAGAACCGTTATTAAAGTGTTGGTATATTCGTTTGTATGCACTGAATGAAGCTTCTAAAAATATCTTAGAAGTCAATAGTTAAGGATTTCTATGGTAGTGAAGTCATAGCCACCATGTATATCAAAGGGTTGCATTCTTTCGGGTGCAGCCCTTTTTCATTTTGGTTGTTTTTCACTCTTCTTTAGTCACGCAATTTGCTTGCTAGGATTGGACACGCCCCTATCCTACCCTGCCTGCATTGACAAAAAAAAGCCGGGAACTTGCCCCGGCTTCCTGGTGAAGGTTGTAGGCTGTCAGGTGGCGGCCTGCACCAGCAGCAACACTTCCTTGTCGATCAATGCCGGGTCAGCATCAGCCGGGAGTTCAACAACCTGATAATCAGGGCTGAATGCGCCGATTTCCGCACATAGCCTTGCTGACTCTTCGGGAAGGTGAAAGCCATCTGCCCAATAGGCAATCCGCTGGTTTTGTTTCTGCTGTTCCATGTTCATTTGCTCCACAAGTATTTGGGTAAGCCACATTTAGGGGTTGTGTATTTCGGGTTGATGCTGGCGTGTCCGTCTTTCACGGCACGGAGGAAAATGTTCTGGTCAAGTAAAACCGGACACCCTCTTAAGCACATTTAGCCCCTGTTTTG